>DAHVAB010000020.1 GCA_027314825.1 Solirubrobacterales bacterium | reverse complement strand
CACAACCGGAGACCACCAGCGGCGCGGTGGCGAATCCGTACTCTTCGGCGCCGAGCAGCGCGGCCACGATGACGTCGCGGCCGGTCTTGAGCTGGCCGTCGGTCTGTACCGTGATCCGCTCACGCAGCCCGTTGAGCAGCAGCGTCTGCTGGGTCTCGGCCAGGCCGAGTTCCCAGGGGGCGCCGGCGTGCTTGAGCGAGGTGAGCGGGGCCGCGCCGGTGCCACCGTCGTGGCCTGAGATCAGGACCACGTCGGCGTGTGCTTTGGACACGCCGGCCGCGACCGTGCCGACACCGACCTCGGAGACCAGTTTGACGTGCACGCGGGCCGCCGGGTTGGCGTTTTTCAGGTCGTGGATCAGCTGAGCCAGGTCCTCGATCGAGTAGATGTCGTGGTGCGGCGGCGGGGAGATCAAGCCCACGCCGGGGGTCGAGTGCCGGGTGCGGGCGATCCACGGATAAACCTTGTGCCCCGGCAACTGGCCGCCCTCTCCGGGCTTGGCGCCCTGAGCCATCTTGATCTGCAGGTCGTCGGCATTGGTGAGGTACTCGGAGGTCACGCCGAAGCGGCCGGAGGCGACCTGCTTGACCGCGGAGCGGCGTTCGGGGTCGGACAACCGCTCCGGATCCTCGCCGCCCTCACCGGTGTTCGAGCGCCCACCGAGGCGGTTCATCGCGATCGCGAGCGTCTCGTGGGCCTCCCTGGATATGGAGCCGAGGCTCATCGCGCCGGTGCAGAAGCGCCTGACGATCTCCTTCGCCGGCTCCACCTCCTCCAGCGCGATCGCGGTGCGGCCCTCCGTCCTCACCTGCAGCAGGCCGCGCAGCGTCGCCCGGCGCGCCGCATCCTCGTTGACCGCCTTCGCATACTCCCTGTACTTCTCGAAGGCCGGACTGCTCCTGACCGCCTCCAGCGCCGCCGCCTCGCCTGCGAGCGCCGCCGGCACGTCCCCGTTCGCGGCCCTCACCGCATGCTGGATGAGCGGCACGGTCTCCGGGTTCCACATGTGGTGCTCACCGTCGCGCCGCCAGGCATACACGCCGCCGACCGGCAGCAGGCTCTCACCCGGATCCCGCCCGCCCGCCGGGTACGCGCGGCGGTGGCGCTCCAGGGCCTCGCCGGCCAGCACGTCGAGGCCGACGCCGCCGATCCTGGAGGCCGTGCCGCAGAAGTGGGCGTCGATCAGCTCCCGCTCCAAGCCGACCGCCTCGAAGATCTGCGCGCCGCAGTAGGACTGGATCGTGGAGATCCCCATCTTGGAGATCGTCTTCAGAAGCCCCTTGCCGATCGACTTGACCACATTCTGGGCGGCCTGCTGAGCGCTCAGCGCCGCGCCGCCCGGGCCGCTGACCTTGCCTTCGAAGACCAGCTGATCGAGCGTCTCCAACATCAGATACGGATTGATCGCGCTGGCGCCATATCCGATCAGCGTCGCGAAGTGATGTACCTCGCGGGGCTCGCCGGACTCCACGATGATCCCCGCCCGCAGGCGCGTGCCCTCGCGCACCAGATGGTGGTGCACGGCGGCCACCGCCAGCAGCGACGGGATCGGCACCCGCCGGCGCGAGAGCAGGCGGTCGGAGAGCACGATGATGTTCACCCCTTCGGCGATCGCCTCATGCGCTTCTGAGCAGATGCGCTCGATCGCCGCGCGCATCGTGCTGGGCGCGTCCTCCGCCCGCACGGCATCATCGAGGCGCCAGGTGATGTCGATCGTGCGGGCCGCGAAGACGTCATGGGCTACGTGCCTGAGCGTCTCCAGCTCCCTGTTGAGCAGGATCGGCCCGTCGAGCACGAGCTGGTGGGCGTGCTCGGGGCTCTCCGCGAGCAGGTTCAGCTCGGTGCCGAGGTTCGTGGAGAGGCTCATCACGATCTCCTCGCGAATCGGGTCGATCGGAGGGTTGGTGACCTGAGCGAAGAGCTGCTTGAAATAGGAGAACAGCGGCGGCGCCTGATCGGAGAGCACCGCCAGGGAGAGATCGTTGCCCATCGAGCCGATCGGCTCCTGCGCATCCCGGGCCATCGGCGCGAGCAACACCCGCAGATCCTCCTGGCTGTACCCGAAGGCGCGCTGACGAGTCGCGAGCTTCTGGTCGGAGTAGGTGATCTGATCGGATGGCGGCAGCTCCGTGAAATGCACCGAGCTGCGCGCGAACCAGTCGCCATACGGCTGCTGGGAGGCGATCTCGTGCTTGATCTCCGCGTCCTCCACGATCTGGCCCCGCTCCAGGTCGACGAAGAACAGCTTGCCCGGCTGCAGCCTGCCGAACTTGACCACCTCCTCGGCCGGCACGTCCAGCAGGCCCGACTCGGAGCCGAGCACGACGTGTCCGTCACGGCTCAGCACCCAGCGGCCGGGGCGCAGGCCGTTGCGATCGAGCGTGGCGCCGACGATGCGCCCGTCGGTGAACGCCACGGCCGCCGGGCCGTCCCACGGCTCCATCAGGCAGGAGTGGAACGCGTAGAAGCCCTTCAGCTCATCGGAGATATCGTCGCGTCCCCTGTAGGCCTCGGGGATCATCATCATCACCGAGTGCGGCAGCGAGCGGCCGGCGAGCATCAGGAGCTCCAGCACGTTGTCGAAGGTCGCCGAGTCGGAGTTTCCGGGCCTGACCACCGGCAGGACCTTCCGGAGGTCCTCGCCGAAGAGCTCGCTGCGCATCTCGCTCTCACGGGCGCGCATCCAGTTGATGTTGCCCATCAGCGTGTTGATCTCGCCGTTGTGGCAGATCGCGCGGTACGGGTGGGCGAGCTCCCAGCTGGGAAAGGTGTTGGTCGAGAACCGCGAGTGCACGAGCGCGAGGGCGCTCTTCGCGCGCTCGTCGGAGAGGTCCGGGTAGAAGCTCGCCAGCTGCCAGCTGATCAGCATCCCCTTGTAGTTGATGGTCCGCGACGAGCTGGAGGCTATGTAGAGGCCGTGCTCGCCGGAGAGCTCCAGCACCCGCCGGATCACGTACAGCTTGCGCTCGAACGCATCCTGGTCAATGCTCTCCGGCCCGGCGCCGGCGCCGACGAACAGCTGCTGCACCTCCGGCCTGCAGGCATTCGCGACATCCCCGGCGTGCTCGGGGCGCACCGGCACCTCCCGCCAGCCGAGCAGCACCTGGCCCTCGGCCGCGACCGTCTGCTCCGCCAGCGCGCGCAGCCGCTCGCGCTGCGAGGCGTCGCTCGGCAGGAAGCAGACCAGCACGCCGTACCGGCCGGCCGGCGGCAGCTCGAAGTCGACGACAGCCCGCATCAGCTCGTCGGGCATCTGCATGAGGATGCCGGCGCCGTCGCCGGTGCGCGGGTCGGCGCCCGAGGCGCCCCGGTGCTCGAGGTTCTCCAGCGCGGAGATCGCCTTGGCGATCACCTCGTGGGTCGGCACCGCGTCGAGCCGCGCGACCATGCCCACGCCGCAAGCATCATGCTCGAAGCGAGGGTCGTACAGTCCGAATGCCGATGGCGGCTTCTTGATGTGCGAAGTCATTGAGTGCTCCCTGGGGCAGCGTACCCGGCGCAGGCGCTCAACTGGCAGACGTGCGTGAACGGGACCCCACGCGGACACGGACAGGGTGCGCACCCGAGGCGGAGCCAGAAAGCCTAGCAGCGCACCGGGCCGTCGGCCGGCCGGCGACGGTCCGCCGGTGGGGGGTTGTGACCTGCCGGCTGGGGAGGGCTGTAGCGTGGTGGCCGGGGAGTTGTGGCCTGTCGGCCGGGGGCCGGTGGTCTGGTGGCCGGGGCGTGTGGCCTGTCGGCCGGGGGCTGGGGGCCTGGTGGCCGGGGCGTGTGGCCTGTCGGCCGGGGGCCGGTGGTCTGGTGGCCGGGGTGGGTGGCCTGGTGGCCGGTCCGCTCGGGTCCACTCGGGCCTTTGGTGGCACCGTCACGGGCGCGCTCGCGTATCCTCCGCGCCTGGCCGCGATACACCTCGGCGCCCTGCGCTGGGCGTGCAGGCCACGGCCCAGGGGGCGTGCACGTGTGAAAACCAGCGTCGCAGGGCACATGATCAGCGAGGACAAAGCGACGGTTGTGCGGCAATTGCAGGCAAGGGCCCTATGACGGCGAACATGGAACTGGCGCTCCCGGCGCGAGCCGAGAACATCGCGATCGTAAGACATGCGCTCGGCGCTCTCGGAGATGCCTGCGGCGTCGGCGAGCCGGCGCTGTCGGACATCCGCCTCGCGGTCACCGAGGCATGCACCAACGTGGTCATCCACGCCTACGCCGCCGACCAGGAGGGGCCGCTGGAGGTCAGCGCCACCGTCGCCGGCGAGAAGCTCACGGTGATCGTCAAAGACCATGGCCCGGGCATCACCCCGCGGCCCGACAGCCCAGGGCTGGGGCTCGGGCTGCCCCTGATCGCCTCGCTCGCCGACGCAGTCTCGCTCGGCCATGACGAGCAGGGGCGCACCGCGGTGCGGATGGACTTCTCCATCGCGCGGGGCGGCGAGGGCGGCCACGGCGGCGAGGGCGGCGGCGAGGGCGGCGGGGGCGAACCGGCCGGAGCGGCGCTGTGAGCGCCGAGGCCGCCGATGCACCCCATGCGCCGGCCAAGACCAACTCGGCGCTCCTGCGCATCGCCGGCGGACCGCTGGTCGCGCCGGTCCTCACGCGGGTCGTCGCGATGATGCTCGCTCGCGCCGACTGCCCGGTCGACCGGCTGGACGACGCGATGCTGATCTGCGACGCGCTCTCCGCGCATGCCCCGGCTCTCGCCGCGGACGGCAACCTCGCCGTCACGATCCTCACCGACGGCGGCGGGATGACGCTGCGCATCGGCGCGCTGCGACCCGGCGGCGGCGAGCGGCTGAGGCGCGCCTCCACGCTGCCGGGCGTCGGCTCCGTCCTCGAGTCGATCGCCGACGAGCTGCGTGTCGAGGCGTCCGCGGAGGACGGAGAGGAGCTGATCCTCGACCTGCACTTCGCTGCGGCCGAAGGCGATCGGCAGCCGGCCGGCTCGCCAGAGTCGCGCTGAGGGCGGGCGCGCACCCGCCAGCGCGCGGACACCCACCACAGGCCCGGCCGGAGGCGGACGGATCACTCGCCCGCGGTCGGCTCGCCCAGTCCCGCTCGCAGCCGCGCCAGCGACTGGCGGATCAACCGCGAGACCTGCATCTGGGAGACCCCGATCCGCTGGCCGATCTCCGCCTGTGTGAGCCCCTCGGCGAAGCGCAGGCGCAGCACCACCCGCTCGCGCTCGGCGATCTCGGCCAGCAGCGGCTCCAGGGTGGCGCGATCCTCTGCGCGCTCGAAGCCGGACTCGGTGCTGCCGAGCGTGTCGGCGAGAGTCTCCCCCGCCTCATCCTCCTGACGGGAGCCGCGCGGCGCATCGAGCGAGCCCGCGTGATAGGCCGCCCCCGCCTCCAGCGCCTCCAGCACCCGCTCCTCGTCCAGTTCGAGGGCGACCGCGATCTCACGGACCGACGGGGCGCGGCGGCCCCCTGATGCGAGCGCAGTGACCGTCTGGTCGATTCGCAGCGCGAGCTCCTGCAGATCGCGTGGCACCCGCACAGACCACGTACGGTCGCGGAAATGGCGCTTGAGCTCGCCGAGGATCGTGGGCACGGCATAGCTGGAGAAGACGACCTCGCGCCCCGCGTCGAAGCGGTCGACCGCCTTGATCAGCCCGAGCGACGCCACCTGGACGAGGTCGTCCATCGGCTCGTCGGTGCGCTGGTATCGGCGCGCGAGGCGCCTGGCCAACGGCAGGTAGCGCTCGATCAGCTGCTGGCGGGCGCTCTGGTCACCGTCGTCGCGAACCATCGCGAACAGATCCCTGTCGGAGGCAGCCACGCCATGCCCGCCGCTCTCCGAGCGGGCATGATCCCGGTGCTGTCTGCTGGCGTCGTTGCGATCGGTCATCGTCTCGTGGTCGACTCCGCCTCCCCGCACCTGGGGCACGAACGCGGAGGTCGAGTCGCGCTTGAGGCCTGAGCCTAGCTTCGGGCGGCGCTCGACGGCGGCCGCCATGTGCGACGAGGCCTACCCAGTCCTACGATACGGACGCACTCGCCGGCATCTCACGCATCGTCTCCCGCTCGCCCCATGAGCACAGGCGGCGCCTGCCGGGACAGTCCTCGCACAGCCCGCGATGGGGCCACTCGCTGACCGCGAAGCCCCGCTGGTGGACGCGCTCGACCCGTCCTCGCAGGGTCTCGCGCAGAGCCTGCGCATCCGCGGAGCGATAGCACGCGCTCACCGGGAGCTCGGGCCGGCGCAGGAACCAGTGCACGACCTCGACCCGCTCGGCCCCGTCGGTGAGCGCCGCCAGCGCGTAGATCAGCCGCTGGGCGCCGAACTGCTCGCGCACGATCCGCTCCAGATCCTCGCCTTCCCGCCCGCCGCTCGTGTAGTCGACGATCAGGCAGCCGCCATCGGTCTCCCGCGCGAGCAGGTCGAAGGTGCCCACGATCAGCGGCTGATCGTCGCCGATCGAGAACGCGAACGGCTGCTCGGCATCCCGCTGGGGCGCGGCGGCGATGCGAGCCGCGAGCTCGGTCCTCACCAGGCCGCCGATCATCGCCGCCATCTGCCGGCAGCCGGCCCGGCCGATCTCGGTGCCGAGCTCGCGGGCCAGCCGAGCGATATCAGCGGGCTCCGGCCCGGTGCCGCGCGTGAAGTCCATCCGTTGCAGCACGGCATGCGCGAGCTCGCCGGTGGCCCGTGCGCTCGCGGGCCGGTCGGCGGCGGCACGCGGCGCGGCAGCGCGCCTCTGCTCCTGCAACCCGAGCACCGCTTCCAGATAGTGCCGGTAGCCGCACCGCTCCAGATGCGTGAGCGACGTGTAGCTGAGCGAGTTGCCAACCGTCGCCGGCCGTGCCGTCGGCGAGCCTACGCCCTCCTCGCTGAACGTCCGCCGAACGCGGGGCGGCGGGCGACCGGGGCCCGCGGACTCCTCCGTGCTCGTCGCCTGTGTGCTCGCCGCGGGATCGACGGGGACGGGCAGCGCCAGCTCGGCCGTCGACGGCTCGTAAACGAGCAGGCGGGGGGGCTCCTCGCCGGTGCGAGATGGTCTGGCGGGCGTCGCGGACGAAGCGGGCGTCGCGGACGAAGCGGGCATCGCGGACGAACCGGGCATCGCGGACGAGCCGGGCATCGCGGACGAACCGGGCATCGCGGGCACCACGGGCGCCGCTTCGAGGCGTTGGGCCAGATCGTCGATCAGAGCGGGGGCCAACCACTCGATGGGGGCCGCAGAGCTCGAGACCGCGCCGCGCCGGCGCATCCTGCAGGCCCCGCTCAGCAGCAGCAGATCCCTCGCGCGCGTCATCGCCACGTAGAGGATCCGATCCTCCTCCTCTGCTTCGGCCTCCCTGGCCGCTGCCATCAGCTCCTCGTAGTCGAGCCGCGGCTCCGGGTCGCCCCCATCCAGCCTCGCCAGGCGCAGGCCGATCCGACCATCCCGCACGATCAGATCCGGACTTACGCCGCGAGAGGGCGAGCGTCCAAGGTCGGCGACGCACACGACCGGAAACTCCAGGCCCTTCGCTGCATGGATGCTCATCAGGCGCACCGCGTCCAGCCGGTCCTCGGCGACCGGAGCGTCCGGCTCGGCGCCCGCGCCGCCGTCTGCCAGATGCTCGGCATGGTCGATGAGCCCTCGGAGATCGGGGCCCTCGGAGCGCTCATAGTCGGAGGCGAGGCGCGCGAGCTTGCGGAGGTTGGCCTCGGCGCGGGCACGGGCGCCGCCGGCGGGAATCCGGTCGAGATAGCCGCTGCCCGTGACCGCGTCGCGGATCGCCCAGGACAGGCTCCGCTCGGGCAACAGCCGGCGCCCACGGGCGAAGCGCTCACAGAACCCAGCCAACAGGTCGCTGTCCGGGCCGGCCAGCACTCCGCGAGCGCCCGCCGGCGGCTCACCCATCTGCCGCGATCGACCGTCGAACGGCTCTCCATCCTTCTCGGAGGGCGCCTCGCTCGCCGCGAGCGGCGCACAGAGGCCGCGCAGCGATCGCCACAGGCCCCCGTCCCGCGCGCTGCGCGCCTGCCTTGCGACCAGCGCGAGCGCGTCGGCGCTCAGGCCGACCAGGGGACTCGCAAGCACGCCGTAGAGGGCGAGCTCGTCGAGCGGATTGGCGAGCGCGCGCAGGTAGGCGAGCAGGTCGCGCACCTCGGCGCCGCGCCAGAACCCGCCGGCGGTCGCCAGCGTCGGCACGCCGCGAGCCGCCAGGGCGCGCTCATACACATACAGATCGCTGGTGGCGCGCAGCAGCACGGCGACCTCTCCCGGGCCATAGCGACCTTCGCCGAGCAGCTGCTCGACGCGCCAGGCGAGGTGCCGCGCCTCCGCCTGACGCCACGTAGACGATTCCGGCAGGCCCTCGGCCACCCGCGCGGCCAGCTCGGGGTCCTCATCCCAGCCGTCCCGATCGGTGAGCAGCACCTCCACCGCGCCGGGGCGCGTGCCCACGCCCGTGCCCGTGCCCGCAACCGCGCCCGCGCCCGCGCCCACGCCCACGCCCACGCCCGTGCCCGCACCCACGCCCGCACCCGTGCCCGTGCCCGTGCCCGTGCCCGCCAATGGACCGCGGGACGCCCGCAGCGGCGTGTAGCTCTCGCCGAACCGCTCGCCGAAGACACGGTTGACCGCGTCGATCACCCCCGGCACGCTGCGGAAGCTCTGCGTCAGCGCGAGCCTGGCGTCGCGCTGGGCGAGCTCGGCGGAGCGCGCGCGGAAGATGCCGACGTCCGCATGGCGGAACCCATAGATCGACTGCCACTCGTCGCCGACCATGAACACGTTCTCGCGCTCGATCGCCGCGAGCAGGTCGAGCTGGCGGGGATTCGTGTCCTGGAACTCGTCGACCATGATCAGCTCGAAGCGCTGGGAGAGCTGCCCGCGCAGGGCCTCGCTCTCTTCCAAGAGCTCCAACGCACCAAGCTCCAGGTCGTCGAAGTCGACGGCGCCCCGCTGCAGCTTGCGCGCCTCGTAGGCCTCTCCGAAACGCTCCAGCAGGAGTCCGATCAGCTCGCAGGCGAGCTCCGTCGAGGCAGGCCCGCCGGTGGCGGACGGGCCGGAGGCAGACCCGCCGGAGGCAGACCCGCCGGTGGCGGACAGGCCGGTGGCGGACAGGCCGGTGGCGGACGGGCCGGAGCCCACGGCGAGGACGGGCAGCCGCGGCCGCCGCTGGCCCTGGCTGCGCAGCTGCTCATGGACGCCGACCACCATCCCGCGCAACCGATCGACGCCGTAGGCTGCGGCGAGGTCGACCGCCTGCTCAGAGCGCTCTGCGATCACGGCGCGCAGCGCCTCGTCAAACGCCTCGCGGCGCAAGCGGGACGCGACGCCGTCTGCCAGCACCGCGAAGCCGGGGGCGATCCCCGCGGCGAGCGGGTCGGCACGCAGCAGCCGCGCGCAGAAGCCGTGGAAGGTGCCGAGGATCGCGTTCTCCACCTCCCTGGCCAGATCGCGCTGGCGAAGGTCCCGCAGCCGCTGCCGCAGCCGCTCCGCCATCTCCCACGCGGCGCGCTCGGTGAACGTGATCGCCAGGATCGCGGACGGAGCCACGCCGTCCTCCAGGACCGCCTGCACGAAGCGCTCGACGAGGACCGCCGTCTTGCCGCTGCCGGCGCCCGCCGCGAGCAGCAGCGATCCGTGCCTGCGCCGCACCGCCAGCTCCTGCTCCTCGGTCAGCGCACGCTCAGGCTCGGATCCACTCACCGCGTGCACCCGCATATCCCCGGATACCTGCAGCCGCGTCCGCCCGGCGAGCAGGTGGCCGGGCGCGCCTGCACCACCCCGCCGCGCGCCTGGCGAGCCGCCTCCCGCGCCGCCTCGGAGGCCTCGTGCATCAGCTCCTCCAGACGCTCCGGCTCGACGATGTCGGTCCGCACGCAGTCGAGTCCCGTCCCCTTGGCCACCGCCCCCCGCGGACGCGGGTCGCCCCCGCCGAGCGGCTGGTAGAGCCCGCCCCGCACCTCGATGCCGGCGAGCTCGGCGACGACCCGCATGTACAGCGGCATCTGCAGACGCAGGCTCCGCGCCCACCTCGCCCCGGAGAACTCACTGCCCGTCCGGCCGCTCTTGTAGTCGTAGACGATCGCCGCTCCATCCGGCGTCAGATCGACCCGGTCGATCCGCCCGCGCAGGGTGACGCCGTCTCCGAGCCGCAGAGCCGGCAGCCCACCCTCATCCGGGAAGCCGAAGGGCAGCTCCAGATGTGCCGGCTCGAGCTCCGCCTCCTGCTCGGCCGCAAACGCGAGATACCGGTCCAGGTCGGCTCGCAGACGGCGCATCGCCGCCATCCGCCGCTCCGGCACCACCGAGAGCTCGGCTCCCGCCGCGAGCCGCCCCAGCGCTTCGTGGGCCAGCTTCTGCGCCTGCCGCAGCCTGCCCGCCGTGATCCTCGCCGATCCGGTCAGCTCGCGCAGCCGCTCCATCACCTCGCGCAGGGCGCTGTGGGCGAGGGTGCCGCGCAGCAGCGGCTCCGGCTCGGGCTCGATATCGGCAGGGTCGAGCAGGCGCTCCACGAACCACCCTGCCGGACATGCCAGCCACCGCTCCAGCGAGGACGCCGACCATACGGTGCGGGCGCCGAGCTCGGCCAGCAGTCGCTCGTCGCGCAGCATGCCCGGCCCAACAGCGCTCCCGGCCGGGGCGGCGGCCCGCTCCACTCGCGGCAGCAAGGTGCCCGACGAGACGCTCCCGGCCGGGGCGACCGCCCGCTCCATACCCGGCAGCGATGTGCCGGCCGAGGTGACCCCGGCACCATCCAATACCAGACTCCTGCTCTCACGCAGCGCCGGCGAGAAGCAGTCGCAGATGTCATCCAGGAAGAGCGACGGCGGGGTCGGCTCGCCGTCGTGCCCTGCGAGGTGCCAGCTGAGGACGAGCAGCTCCTCCGGCCGGGAGACGGTCGCGTAGAGCAGATAGCGCTCGGTCGCCAGCTGGTCCGCGTGCGCGGCGAGCCGCGAGCCGCCGCGCTCGGCCACACGCCCTCGCTCCGTATCGCTGAGCAGGGAGCGCGACCGGGACGGCGCCGGAAAGACCCCCTCCTGCAAGCCGCACAGCAGCAGCGCACGGACACGGCGCGCGCGCAGCGACAGCGGGTCGCAGACCCGCACCGCCTCGCCCTCCCAGCGCTCCGAGCCTTCCGGCCTCAGCGCAGCCAGGGCGTCGATCACGCCCTGGGCGCCTCCGATCAGCTCAGGTGCGCTCAGGGCCAGCTCACGCAGCTCCGCAAGCAGTCGCAGTGCGCCACCAAGGGCGACCCCGTCCCGCTCGGCGCCCTCGAGCACCGCCCCCGCACGCGCACGCGGCGCCTCGAAGAGCCAGAGCAGATCCCGCTCGACGCGATCTATCAGCGCCGCCGGTCCACGCACGGCCGCATCCCGGACCGCCTGCACGCGATCGAGCGGCCACCTCTCCTGCTCCCACGCCGCCCTCATCGCTGCGGCGGTATCGATGCCGCTCCGCAGGGCTCGTTCCTCCAGGCGATCGGCGAGCTCGGCATGCTCCAGCACGCCGGGCGCGCGCAGCCACGCGAGCAGGTCGCTCGGGGAGGCCTCCGCCACGCCGTCGACGCCCTCGCAGCCGCAGGCCAGCAGGCCGAGCAGCGCCCTCCCGAGCGCCGTCCCCGCGAACCGCGTGGGGACGGCCAGCTCGTATGGCACACGCAGCGGCTCGAACGCCTCGGCGATCGCATCGGCGAGATCCGGCGGGTTGCGGTGAACCACCGCTATCTCCGCAGCCGGCATGCCGCCGTCGATCAGCGCCCGCACCTGCGCCGCGAGAAGCCCCAGCTCGCCCCGCTCGTCCGCACCCTCCAGCAGCCGCACGCACCCGCCCGGATCGAGCGGCCCGCCGGGAGGGTCAGCCTCGAACAGGCCACGCTCGAGGCCGTGAAGGGCGTCCCGCGCGCGGGCGTCGTAATACTCCGCCCGCGCCCCCAGGACGACGTGCTCGACGGCCTGCGGCATCAACGCCGCCGCCGCCGACTCCCGGCCCGCGAACGCGACGCGGCCCCGCTCGTAGAGCAGCGAGACCGTCACCGGCGCGTCCACGGCCGCAGCGAGCGTTTCGATCGCGTCGAGCTGGAGCGCGGTCAGATCGTCGAACCCGTAGATCAGGACCGGGCGCCCCCGCCATAGGTGAGGGTGGCGACGCAGCGCATCGAGGGCGCCGCGCGCGCGCAGCTCCGGGTCGAGCAGGCCCAGCTCGGCCAATCGCGCGCGGTAGCGCTCGTAGGTCTCGGCGAGCAGGGCGGCGCCGAGGCGCAGCTCACGCGCCGGCGTCGCATGGTCGGCGAGCGCGTCCCGCGGCGGGCCGGCGCCGAGGCGCAGCTCACGCGCTGGCGTCGCTTCATCGAGGAGTGCGTCCCGCAGCAGGCCGGCCCCCACGCCCGCCGCCTCCAGCTCGGCGATCGACGCTGCCAGGGCTCGGCCGAGCCCGTGCCGGCGCCGCGCCATCTGCGGCCTCACATCGCAGGCGATCGCGCAGAGAGCCCCCTCCCGCGCTATGCCCTGCAGCGGCGCCCGCGCCAGGACCGGGCGCTGCTCGGCGGCGCACCACGCGATCCGCTCCAGGAGGCCGGAGAAGAGCGCCACCTCCACCCCACTCACCGGTCCCCGCTCAGCCAGCTCCCGGCGGTAGCGATCGGCGTCGGCGCCTGTCGGAACGACCAACAGCGGGCGCTGCCCCTGTGCGGCATGGGCGCGCAGCCGCTCCATGACCGCACGGGCCTTGCCCGCATTCGCGGGGCCGGTTATCAGTCGGAGCGCCACAGCCGCTCATCCTTGCGCACGGACCCGACGGCGACGTGGCCGGATCGCCCTTGGCCGCGCCCGCGTGGCCGCGCCTACGCAGCGCTGCGTGCCCTGCTGCGCTTGGGCACGCCCGCGGACGGAGCCGCCGCCTCGGCGAGGGCGCCCTCGGCATCCGGCGGCTTCTCGCCTTCCCGCGCCCACTGCTCGTTGAACTCCACTCGCCACTTGCCCTCGGCCGTCTGATGCAGCGCGAGCCGCGCTCTGAAGCTGCGACCGCTGCGCCCCCGGAACCCGGTGACCGGCCGTGCCGTATACCCCGTCTTGATCAGTTCGCGCGCGAGGGCGACCGGCAGCTGCTTGCCCGCCTTGCCCTTCCAGATCACGAAGCCGCAGCCCGGATCGTCCTTGCTCCAGCAGGAGTAGCCCTTGCGGTTCTCCAAGATCTCGTGCCCGCAGACCGGGCATGGCCCGAGTCGCGCGCGGGGGATCCGCACGTCTTTGAGCTTCGCGTCGAGCTCTTTGACCGTC
Source organism: Solirubrobacterales bacterium (assembly GCA_027314825.1). Classification (GTDB taxonomy): domain Bacteria; phylum Actinomycetota; class Thermoleophilia; order Solirubrobacterales; family Solirubrobacteraceae; genus Palsa-744. The sequence continues at coordinate 1,170 of DAHVAB010000020.1, read as the reverse complement.
TCGCCCGCGAAGCTCGCGATATCCCCCATGAACCGCTCCCGCGAATCCTCCCCCCGCTCGATCTTGCCGAGGCGATGCTCCCAGTTGCCGGTCAGCTCCGGTGAGGTGAGCGCGTGGGAGTCCAGCAGGCGCACGACGCTGCAGCCCTTCTCCGTGGCAACGAGCGCGCGGCCGTCGCGCTCGAGATATCCGACTCCGATCAGCCGCTCGATGATCGACGCCCGCGTCGCGGGGGTGCCGATGCCCGACTCCTTCATCGCCTCGCGCAGCTCGTCGTCCTCCACGAGCTTGCCAGCCGTCTCCATCGCTGCCAGCAGCGATGCGTCCGTATAACGGCGAGGAGGCTTGGTTTCCTTGCGCTCGGCGGCGATATGAAGCACCTTCGACCGCTCGCCCTCGTTCAGCTTCGGCAGCTGCTGGTCGGCGCCCTGGTCGTCATCCGCCTCCGAGGAGGAGCCTGAGTCCGCCGCGGCGGTCTCGCCATAGACGCCGCGCCACCCGGGCTCCAGCAGCAGCTTGCCGCGAGTGCGAAAGACGTGCGCCTCCTCGCCCGCCTGCACCGTCGTCTCCACCCGCGTGTTCTCGAACACCGCCTCCGGATGGAAGATGGCGAGGAAGCGGCGCACCGCGAGGTCGTAGATCCGCCTGTCGTCATCGCTCATCTTCTCGACAGGGTGCTCCGCCCTCGTCGGGATGATCGCGTGGTGGTCGGTCACCTTGGAGTCGTTGACCACCCGCGAGAGCGGCAGCAGGTCCAGGCCACAGACGTAGGCCGATGCCTTCGCGTACTCCCTCTGGGAGCCGAGCATCTGTGCGATCGGCTTCAGCTCACCGATCATGTCTTTGGTCAGCCAGCGCGAGCTCGTGCGTGGATAGGTGAGCGCCTTGTGCTCCTCGTAGAGTCGCTGCGCGGCGGCGAGGGTGCGGCGCGCGGAGAACCCGAACCTCGTGTTCGCGTCGCGCTGCAGCGAGGTGAGGTCGTAGAGCATCGGCGCGCGCTCGCGCTGCTCCTTGCGCTCCAGCTTCGTGATGGAGCCGGTCGCCTCGCGGCATGCCTCCACGATCGCCAGCGCTCGCTGCTCCTCGGCGATCCGCGGCTTGCTGCCCGCATGCCACCTGCCCACATAGACGCGCTCGGCGCCATCGCCATCGCCGTCCGCGCGCGGCGGG
>DAHVAB010000209.1 GCA_027314825.1 Solirubrobacterales bacterium | reverse complement strand
TAGACGGCCCCCCGGGTGGGTCGGGCGAGAGGGGAGGACGCAGGGGGTGGCGGGAGGCGTGACGGACCCGGCGTTGCCGGCCTACATCGTTCTCGGCTTCGCGGGCCTCGCGATCGCCGTCGCGGAGGCCGACGCGGAGATCGTGCTCGCAGAGCTCCTGGAGCTCGTGCCGGAGGGCGCCGAGGAGAGCACGCTGCCGGACGGCCGGGTCGAGTACGCCATCTATGGCGCGCCCGGCGAGCTGCCGAGCCTGCCTGAGCTGAGCGCGGCGGTCGGCGGCGTGATGGTGGAGGTGAGCACCAGCGAGGTGGAGGACGATTGGAGCGAGCGCTGGAAGCAGTTCCACCGGCCGATCCTCATCGAGGGCAGCGGGCCGCCGGCGCGAGCATTGCACGTGCGGGCGCCTTGGCAGCCGCGAAGCGGCGTGGCGGGCGCGCAGGAGATCGTGATCGATCCGGGCCAGGCGTTCGGCACGGGCGCCCATCAGACCACGCGACTCTGCCTGCGGCTGCTGCTGGAGGTGGCTCGGCGTGTCGCCGCCGTCCCTGTGGTCGACATCGGCACCGGCTCGGGCGTGCTCGCGATCGCGGCGGCGAAGCTCGGGCTGCGGCCGGTGATCGCGCTGGACAGCGATCCCGAGAGCGTGCGCGCCGCCGCCGCCAACGCGCAGGTGAATGGCGTGGCTGGCGAGGTGCGGGTGGGAAGGCTCGACCTGCGCCGCGACCCGCTGCCTGACCTGGCAGGCTCGATCGTGCTGGCCAACCTGTTGCGCCCGCTGCTGATCACCCTCGCCGAGCGGCTCCCGCACGCCCCGGCGCAGCTGATCGCGAGCGGCCTGCTCGTCGGGGAGGCCGACGAGGTCTGCGCCGCATTCGGAGCACGCGCCGGGATGGTGCAGCGCGCGCGCCTGCGGGACGGCGAATGGGAGGCCGTGCTGCTGCAGGCCACCGCGCCGAGGCCGTAGACTCGGCCGGCGATGCGCCGGTGTGGGGCCGGGCCTGCAGGAGCAGATCGCGTGGGGGCGCGTGCGTCTCAGCTCAAGCCGGTCGCGTAGCCGGCGAGCCCGCCGGGCGCATCCGCGGCAACGCCGCCATCCGGGATCGCCGTGGCGGCGTGCACGATCACCCGGTGGATGAGGTCGATCGCCGCCCTGGCCGCCGGCTCGCCGCGGTCCGGCGTCTGCGCGCAGAGGTGACGAGCGGCCTCGAGCGCAGCTTCGATCGTGCTCAACGCCTCGCCGTCCGTCCCTTCGCGGTCCCCGGCCGGCGAGCGGCAGGCGGCGAGCGCCATGTCGATCATCGCGAGCGCCTGCTCGACTGCGCCGCCGAACATCGCCGGGCCGGCCAGGCAGGCGTAGCCGTAGACGCGGGCGAGCTGTCCGGAGAGGGTGATCAGCGGCCCGCGTGCCGGCTCGCCCGCGGCCGGCAGGGTGCCGGTATCGATCAGGCTCGCCATCGTCTCACCGAGGATCGCGCGCAGCGAGCTCTCCGGCAGGCCCGCCTGGGCGGCGACCCTCAGGATCGCGTGCAGGCCGGAGGCGGTCTGTCCGTAGGGAGGGTCGGAGGCGAAGACGACCCGCTCGGGCGGCACGCGGGCGAGGAGCTCGATCAGGTCGATCGTGAAGAAGGTGGAGGTGTCGTAGAGGATCCGCGGGTGCTCGGCCAGGCGCTCGGTGAGGATCGCCTGGTCGCAGATCGCCGCGTGGGCGAGGATCAGGGTGGCGTCCGGATGGCGCAGCGCCATGTCCGCGAGACCGTCCGCGATCGGCGGCAGCCCCCTGCCGGCATGGATCAGGATCGGCACCTGCGCCCGCTCGGCCAGCGCGAAGATCCCGTCCATCTCCCCGCCGCCGCCGAAGTCGAACTCCTGCGCGCGAGGGTGGAGCTTGATCCCGCGCGCGCCGGCCGCGATCGCGCGCTCGCCCTCGCGAACGGGATCTTCGGCCGGGTCCAGCCGGCAGAAGGGGACCAGGCGCCCTTCGCTCTGCGCGGCCCAGGCGAGCACCCTGTCGTTGGGGACGGTGTAGGCGGGCCTGCGCTCGGGGTCGTGCAGCGGGAAGACGCACGCGCGCCGCGCGCCGGCGCCGTCGAGCATTGCGAGCAGGCCGTCGAGGTCGAGCGAGCGTCCGTCCTCGTCGAGGCCGAGATGGGTGTGGGCGTCGATGATCTCCGCGTCGCGCGGCGCCAGCCGGCGCACATCCTCTTCGAAGGGGGCGAGCGCGCGCCGGTATGTCTCGCTCAGTCCGGAGTCATCCGCAGGGCTCACACGGTCAGGTTATTGGCTGGGCGCGCTGCGCGGTGCGGCGACCTGGCGCACCCTCCGTACTCCGTCCCGCTACTGCGGTGGACGCCTGCGGATGCCCGCGGCCGGCCGTGCCGGCATCCTCGTATTCATGGCACCCCCACCGGCAGACGTCCCGCTGCGCCAGCTGATCGACCTGAGCGGTCGCACCGCGATCGTGACGGGCGCGGCGATGGGGATCGGGCGTGGGATCGCGCACCGGCTGCACGAGGCGGGGGCGAACGTGGTCGTCGCCGACCTCGATGAGAGCGCCGGCGGCGAGGTCGCGGCGGCGTTCGAGCGTGGGCGTGCCGGCAGCGCGCTCGCCCTGCGCGTCGATGTCAGCGATCAGGGCGGCGTGGAGGCGATGGTCGAGGAGACGGTGGAGCGGTTCGGCTCGCTGCACATCCTTGTCAACAATGCCGGCATCTACCCGACGGCTGCACTCGCTCAGCTCGATGTCGAGACGTTCCGCCGCGTTCTCGACATCAACCTGACCGGCCTCTTCCTCTGCACCAAGGCGGCGGCCGCGCAGATGATCGAGCAGGGGGATGGCGGTCGGATAGTGAACATCACCTCGATCGACGCCCTTCACCCATCGATGGTCGGCCTTTCACACTATGACGCCTCCAAGCACGGTGCCTGGGGCTTCACTCGCAACATCGCGCTCGAGCTCGCGCCGCACGGCATCGCGGTGAACGCGATCGCACCGGGCGGAATCCTCACTCCCGGCACGGGCGGGATGGATGAGCAGATGATGAGACGCTTCGAAGCGATGATCCCGATGGGCCGGATGGGCGACCCCGACGACATCGGCCGCGCCGCCCTCTTCCTCGCCTCGGATCTGAGCACCTACATCACCGGCGCGCAGCTGGTCGTCGACGGCGGGCGGCTGCTGGCCTGAGCAGAAGCGGTGGGCCTCGGTCGCGCGGGGCGGAGCGTTCCTTGCCCGGCGACCCTTTGAGCAGCCGTCCTGCAGGCTATGGCCGGCTCGCCGTCGGCACACGAGGGTGTGGCCCGGCGCCCGGCGCGGGCAGGACGGCGCGAGCGCGCACGCCGTCCTGCCGCGGTGCAGCCGGCTCAGCCGTGCTTCTTGTGGCCTTTGGCGCCTTTGTTGCCTTTGGAGCCTTTGGGACCGTGGCCTTTGCCCCCCGCCTTATGCCCCTTGATGTGCAGCGTGTCGATGGTTTCGCTCAGGCCTTTGGAGGTGGCCACCACCTTCACGGTCAGCTCGCCGGTGCGCGTCAGCGCTTGGTGCCCGGCGGCGTTGAGGTGGAAGTAGAGCGTGCTGGTGGCGCCCCCATTTAGGGTGTAGAGCGTGCGGCCGTAGATGGTCGGCCCGCCCTGATGTTTGCCGTTGCCGTTGCCTTTGCCTTTGCCGTTGCCGTTGCCGTTGCCGTTGCCTTTGCCGTTGCCTTTGCCGTTGCCTTTGCCACCCTTGTGGCTCTTGCCATGACTCTTGCCTTTGGCACCCTTGTGGCTGCTCGCCTTGCCGGTGTGGCGAGCGCCCCCGACGAGCGGCCCGCTCGCTTGATGGGAGCGGACGGTGGACGTGTGGCCGTTGCCGCGCGGCTCGAGCAGCAGCGTTCCGATGCAGCCGGATTTCAGGCCGCAGTGCACCGTCAGGTCGACGAGCGTGTCTCCGTTCTTGGCGACGGTGTTGTGCTCCTTGCTGGTGATGCCCGTGGTCTTGATGCAGTAGGGCCCGGAGGGCGTGCCCGGCGGGCACTTCTGTGCGGCTGAGGCCCCGACGGGCAGTGCCGCCAGGGCGAGCAAAGCCGCGGTGAGGATCGCGATCGGTAGCTTGCGTGACATCAGGTCCCCCCGATGGAGAGTTGGCTTGGACGTGGCGCCCGCCCGTCCTCGCTTGGTCGTGCCAGCGGGCCGGTCTGCGCTCAGGGAGCTATACGCGCCCCGGCGTGCGAGGCTGACAGCGATCGACACACGTCCGTCGGGCGGGGCGCCCCGCCGCCGCTCGCTCAGCGTCCCTCCGCGGTCTCGGTGCCCGGACCGCCGCTCCCGCTCGCTCAGCGCCCCTCCGCGCCTCCGCGCTCGGATCGCCGCCGCTCGCTGAGCGGCCTGCCCTCATCGTCGGCCGCCTGCGCCGGCGGCCAGCCGCCCAGCCAGTTGTCGCGGGCGCCGTCCATCGTGATCACTGAGCCGGAGATGAAGGCGGCGCCGGGGGAGGCGAGATAGAGGACGAGCGAGGCGAGCTCCTGCTCGGTGCCCAGCCGCCCGAGCGGGATCGTCTCGGCGAGACGCTCCACGATCTCCTGCGGGTACTTGGTGAGAAGCGTCTCGGTCGCGAACTGGCCGGCCGCGATCGAGTTGAGGACGATGCCGAAGCGCGCCCACTCGATCGACAGCGTTCGCATCATGCTCTCGACGGCCGCCCGCGCCGCTCCGGAGTGCGCCATCCCCGGCATCCCGTTGTGGGGGGAGATCGTGACGCTGATCACGCGGCCGCCGCGCCCCGAGGGGATCTTCACCATGGCGTTGACGAGGGCCCCGATGCCGAGGCGGCGGGCCAATGTGGCCACGAGGAGCAGCGGGGCGTTGGCCACCAAGTGGTCCTCGTCGAAGGTC
>DAHVAB010000208.1 GCA_027314825.1 Solirubrobacterales bacterium | reverse complement strand
CACCGAGGCGATGCGGAGCGCGGTCGGCGCCCTCTACGGCGCCTGCGACGTCGCGCTCTCGCCGAGCGAGCCCGCCGACCGAGCCCTGGCGGAGATCGGGGTGGCGCCCGAGCGGATCATGCGCTTCGACCGCGGAGTGGACTGCAGCAGGTTCAGCCCGCGGCTGCGCGGCGAGCAGACGGCCGACACGATCAACCTTCTCTACGCCGGCCGAGTCACCCGCGAGAAGGGCTCTGAGCTGCTGGCCGCCGCGTTCCTGGCGGCCGCACGGCGCGAGCCGCGGCTGCACCTGCAGCTGGCCGGCGGAGGCCCGGAGCAGCAGATGCTGAGCGAGCAGCTCGGACCGCGGGCGAGCTTTCTGGGCTGGCTCTCCGGCGAGCGGCTCGCCGCCGCCTATGCGAGCGCCGACATCCTCGTGTTCCCCAGCGCGACCGACACGTTCGGCCAGGTGATCCTGGAGGCACAGGCGAGCGGGCTGCCGGTCATCGCGGTCGCCCGCGGCGGGCCGCTGGCACTGATCGAGCACCGCGTGAGCGGCCTGCTCTGCGAGCCGGATCCAACAGAGATGGCGGGTGCGATCCTCGAGCTCTCCGGCTCGATGCTCCTGCGCCGCCGCCTCGCCGCCGCCGGCCTGGCCTCGGCCCGCGAGCGCACCTGGGAGGCCGCCCTGGAGCAGCTGGCCGCCGGATATCGCTCGGCTCTCGACGGCCGCCGGCCCGCCGGGCTCAGCGCCGTGCGCGCAGCGTGATGCCCTCGATCACGTGAGCCACCGTCTCACAGGCGTCGATCGCCGCCTCCAGCGACTCGAAGATGTCCTTCCAGCGAATCACCACCATCGGGTCGGCGCCACCGGCGAACAGCGAGGCGACGCCGTCTCGCAGCAGCGCGTCACCCACGTTCTCGATCCGGTGAATCTCCACCAGACGCTTGCTCACGTCCTCGCCGTCGATGAGGCCGTGCAGCGCCTGCACGACCTGGGCTCCGGCCTGAACGAGCACGTCGGCGAGCTGCACCGCGCGCTCCATCGGCGCCTCCACCCCGTAGAGCCCGAGCTGCGCCGCCGCCTGCTCGGTGTGGTCGACGATGTCATCGAGCGCGGTCGCCAGCGCGAAGCCGTCGCCGGCATCAAACAAAGGCGCATGCACGCGACGAGCGCCGGCGATCCGGTGGATGATGTCGTGCGTCACCCGGTCGCCCTCCTGCTCGCACTCCGCGATCTCGGCGGCGAGCGAGGCGTGCTCAGGGAAGTCGGCGATCAGATCCCGCATCAGGGAGCCCGAGCGCAGCACCACCTCGCCGGCGCGCCGCAGAAGCTCGGCGAGCTCGCGATCGGCTGGTCGGCGCAGCAGGCTCACCGCCGCAGCCTACCCCGCCGACCGGCCGGCCGCCACCTTCTCGCACGCCGCGACGCTCGCCTCCCCGCGGCCGCGTCCGGATGCTCGGCGGCCGCGAACGCGCGGACGCAGCCACGTTCACGCCTTCTTCACAGCGCGGTCACAGGCTTGCAACGCCTGGGCGCGCCTGCGAAGACGATGCTCTTGCGTGGTGGCAACCTCACAACAGAACGCCAGGGAGACGGACGGCGTCGAGCCCGCGGCGCAGACCCTGCACGTCGGCGAGCTGGAGATCTGCCCCGGCGAAGGCCTCGCGCTCGCCGCCGGCCAGGCGCTGATGCTCTCGGTACGCGAGTTTGACCTGCTCGTGGCGCTGGCACGGCAGCCCGGCGCGATCGTCGCACGGGAGGCGCTCTACGACGCGGTCTGGGGCGCGCCGATGCGCCAGGGCGATCGCTCGGTGGACGTCTACATCAGCAAGCTTCGCAGCAAGCTCGAGCAGGCGATGCCGGACCGGCGCTTCATCCACACCCACGCGGGCTTCGGCTACCGCTTCCAGCCGCAGCCTTCACGGGATGTTGACAACGGTCCGCTCCGCGGCCGTTGACACTCAGCCGAAGCGGCCGGTGACGTAGTCCCGGGTGCGCTCGTCGGCCGGGCGCGTGAACAGCGTCGCCGTGTCGTCGTACTCGACGAGTATCCCGGTGCGCTCTCCCTCGCTCACCTCAAGGCTGAAGAACGCGGTGCGTTCGGCGACTCGCGCCGCCTGCTGCATGTTGTGCGTGACGATCACGATCGTGTAGGTCTGCTTGAGGTCCTGCATGAGATCCTCGATCAACGTCGTCGCGACCGGGTCGAGCGCCGAGGCGGGCTCATCCAGCAGCAGGACCTCGGGCTCGATCGCGATCGCGCGGGCGATGCACAGACGCTGCTGCTGGCCGCCCGACAACTTGAGCGCGCTCGACTTCAGGCGATCCTTGACCTCATCCCACAGGGCCGCGCCCCGCAGCGCCTTCTCCACTCGCTCGTCGATGTCGCGCTTGAGCCCCAGTATCCGCGGCGCCCAGGCGATGTTGTCGAAGATCGACTTGGCGAACGGGTTGGGCCGCTGGAAGACCATCCCGATCCGCCGGCGGACCTCCACCGGGTCGACGCCGCCGGCGTAGAGCGCCTGACCGTGGTAGTCCACGGCGCCCGTCACCCGAAAGCCCGCGATCGAGTCGTTCATCCGGTTCAGCGTGCGAACGATCGTGCTCTTCCCGCAGCCCGAAGGCCCGATCATCGCCGTGATCACGTTCTTGTGGATCTGCATGCTGACGCCGCGCACCGCCATCGTCTCGCCGTAATAGACGTTCACGTCGCGCAGATCGAAGACGACCTCGGTGGGCGCGGCCGGCGCCGACCCCTTCGGCTCGATCGCGAAGGGCACGGCATGCGCGCCCGAGGCCGCGGCCTGAAGCGGATCTGATGCCATTGCCTGCTCACTCCTCCCTGTCATGGGCTCGCTAATGTCCACCGATCCTCCGGCGCTGGCGTGCAAGCATGGCCCTGGCCGTGAGGTTGCCGACCAGGATAAGCACGATCAGCACCAGAGCCGCACCCCAGGCCTTTGCGTGTTCGGCTGGGAAGGGCGACTCCGAGTAGCTGAAGATGTCGATCGGGATGTTGGGGATCGCCGCTCCGAACACGTTGAGGGTGGTGCGGTTCGAGAAGATCGAGCAGGTCAGGAGCAGGGGCGCGGTCTCGCCGGCCGCGCGGGCGACCGCGAGCACGACTCCCGTCAGGATGCCGCCGAGCGCTCCTGGCAGCACGACGCCGATGATCGTCCGCCAGCGGCTGACTCCGAGCGCGTGCGAGGCGTCGCGCAGATCTTTGGGCACGAGCAGCAGCATCTCCTGCGTGGTGCGGGTGATCAGCGGAAGTATGACCACCGCCAACGCGAACGACGCGGCGATGCCGCTCTGGCCGTGGGAGGCGACGAGCAGGCCGAAGACGAAGATCCCGGTCACGATCGTGGGCAGCCCGTTGAGCAGATCGAGCGCCAGCCGGATCGGCCGCGCCGTGCGCGGCGTCGCGAACTCGGTCAGGTAGATGGCGATCAGGACGCCCATGGGGAGCGCCATGGCGGTGGCCACCCCGACCAGCAGAGCGCTGCCGATGATCGCGTTGGCGATCCCGCCGCCGGCCACGCCGACGAGTGCCCCGCCCGCCGGATTGTCGACCAGGAACGAGAGGCTGAGCTGGCTGGCGCCGTGCACGACGACGCTGCCGATCATGACCCCCAGAACCGCCACGGCAAGGATCGCCGCCGTCGTCGCGCCGGCACGCATGATGCGATCGGTGCGCTGGCGGCGGCGCAGCCGGGGGCTCGCCGTGAGGGCCAGGCCCGGCTCGAAGGTGCCCATCAGACCACCGTTCCCTGGATCCGCGCGTAGCGACCCGCGATCAGCTGCGCACCCAGATTGGCCACGAGCTCCATCACGAGCAGGATGAGCGCGCAGTAGAAGAGCGAGGATATCTGCAGCTTGCTCACCGCGCCGATGAACTGCTCGGCGATCCGGCTGCCCAGCGTGTCCCCGCTCGCGAACAGGCTCGCTTTGATGGTGGTGCCCGCCCCGATCACCTGGGTCACGGCGATCGCCTCGCCGAGCGCGCGGGCCAGCCCCAGGATCGTTGCGGCGACCATCCCGGAGCGAGTCGAGTGCAGCACGACGCCGCGGATCATCTCCCAGCGGGTGAGGCCGAGCGCGAGCGCGCCGTCCTGCAGCTCGCGCGGGACGTTAGCGAACAGGTCGCGGGTGATCGCCGCGAGGATCGGCAGCACCATGATCGCCAGCACGATTCCCGCCGTGAAGACGCCGAGGCCGGTCGTGCCGAGTTCGCCGAAGATGGGGATCCAGCCGAGGGCGGCGTGCAGCCCCGGGTCGATCGTCGAGTGCAGGAACGGCGCCAGCACGACGATCCCCCAGAGGCCGACGATGACGCTCGGAATCGAGGCGAGCAGCTCCACCAGCGGACCGATCACGGCGGCCAGGCGTCCCGAGCTGAGCAGGCTCAGATAGACGCCGATCGCGATGCCCAGGGGCACCGCGATCAGCAGCGCGATCGCAGAGGTCACGAGCGTGCCGTAGACCAGCATGCCCGCGCCGAAGACGTTGGAGTCGCGGACGCCGCTCGACAGCGAGGGATTCCACGTCGTATTCCAGATGAAGCCGATCCCGAACCTCTGCAGCGACGGCACCGACCCGGCCACCACGCGATCGATGATCAGCGCGATCAGCGCCACCGCCGCCAGCGAGGCCAGAATCGTCAGACCGACCAGGGCACGGTCGCCGAAGCGATCGGCGATCCGGCGCAGTCCCCCGTGCGAGCCGCCGATCCGGCGCACACCGGCCGGCAGCGCAGTCGTCTCGGTTGGCGACATGGCTCGGCAACCTAGCACCGTCCCTGGCGCGCGGCCAGCCCTCTGCGCCGTGTTCACAACCTGATAACAACGGGTTCACGACTGAGGAACATTAGGCTCGCCTTACGCCGCAGAGAATGCACGTCCGCGGCATCCCGTCCGCGTCAATGTGCATTCCA
>DAHVAB010000207.1 GCA_027314825.1 Solirubrobacterales bacterium | reverse complement strand
GAGCATCACTCCGCTCGGTGAGCGGGGCAGGCACTCCTCATGGGGACCGACCGCCACTGCGTTTCTGATCGGCAACCTGGCGGGCGGCGCGGCGATGGGCCTGGCGGCGGGCGCGGCGGGCGCCGCCCTGCTCGGATCGGCCGGCGCCGCCTCGGTCTGGGCGCTCGCGATCGCGCTGGCGGCCGGCCTGGCCCTCGAGCTGCGGATCGCGGGCCTCGCCCTGCCGAGCTTGCGCCGCCAGGTCGACGAAACCTGGCTCACCCGCTACCGCGGCTGGGTCTACGGCCTCGGCTTCGGAGTGCAGCTGGGAGCCGGCCTCACGACGATCGTGGTCAGCTCCACGGTCTATGTCACGTTCATCGCCGCCCTCCTGAGCGCCAGCCCGCTCGCCGGCCTCATGCTCGGCGCGCTCTTCGGAGGCCTCCGCGGCCTCACCCTGCTGCCCGCACGCCGCGTCCATGACCCCCGCCGGCTGATGCGCCTGCACGAGCGGATGCTCGCGCTGGAGCGGCCCACGCGGCATGCGGCGCTCGCCGCCCAGCTGCTGCTGATCGCGCTGGCGGCTGCGCTGGTGGCACTGTGATGCGAGCCGATGCGCCGGTGGCGCTGTGATGCGGATCGAGGCGCATGGCATCGCGGTGCAGGTGCCCGACGGCTGGGAGGCGCGCATCTTCCGCCACCCGGGCGGCGAGCCGACCCTGCACGCCGCGAGCTTTGCGCTGCCGCACTCCGACGGCGAGTTCGGCAGCGTCGCGACCGCGATGATGCCGCCGGGCGCCGCGTTCCTCACGCTGACCGAGTACCGGCCCGACCGCGAGCTGCGGCCCGGCACGGGCATCTTCGCGCCCTCCGCGCCGCCGCAGACGCTCGCGGAGAGCGATTTTCATCCGCGCACGCTGCTGATCGCGCGGGCGGGGCAGGAAGGCATGCAGCGCTTCTTCACCGTGCGGGAGCGGCCGTTCTGCCTCTACGTGGTGCGCCACACCGGGCTCGACGCCTCGGCGGCCCGAGCCGGGCGGCATCTGGACGCGCTCAGCTCCCTGGTCGGATCGCTGCGAGTGCACCCGCGGCCCGCCGGGACGTGAGAGCGGCCGCGGCCGCCGGCGGGGCGGCAGGTTCCGGCGTCGGCGCAGGTTGGGGCGTTGGCGCGGGTTCGGGCGCTGGTTCCGGTGCAGGTTCGGGCGCCGGTTCGGGCGCCGGTTCGGGCGCCGGCGGTTCCGTGAGGCGCCCCGCGTATCGGGCGGCATCCGAGCCGATCCCGCCCGGGCACGGGGTGAGGTTGATCCGGCGCACGTTGACGTAGCGGGCGGTGATCGTGCTCGCCAGCGGCCCGGCGGGGCCTTCCTGCGCGCCGGTGATGTGGACGGTGATCGTGAACGGAACCCTGCCTCCGCGCCGGTGGATGCGCCCGTTGCAGCGCAACGGCACGAAGAACCGGCTGTGGCCCCTGTAGACGCCGGGGCGCAGCATGTGCAGCACGAGGCGTTCGCTCACGCCGCCGGCCCGCACCCGGATGAGCGTCACCCGCCGGCATGGGCCTTCCGCGCAGGCGGAGGAGAACGCCCAGCGCCGGTGCACGCGCCTGCCGGGACGCTCGCCGAGAACGTGCTTGGCGCGCGTTATCACCCCTTCCATCGCAAAAGCCCCCTGCAGGCGCGCCGGCACCGCGGCCGCGCGCGCCGCGCGGTGGCGCCGGTGGCGCTGCGCCCCTTGGTGGCGGCCGATGCCCTGCGATCCACGACCGGCCGCGGCGGCGGGGGCAGCGAGCAGCACCGCGACTGCGAGGCCTGTGAGCAGCCGTCTCACAGCTGCCAGGATGCCACAGCGGCCGCAGGCCGGCAGAGAGGCATCTTGGCATCGCTATTCTTTACCCATGGCGATAGGCGTAAAGAAACCTGCGCAGTCCCCGCCGCCGGCATCCGGCAGCTCGCGGGTATCGAGCAAGCACCAGATCACGATCCCGATCGCCCCGTTCAGCGATGCCGGCCTGCGCGAGGGCGACATCGTCAGGGTGGAGTCCCAGGGTCGCGGGCGTGTGCTCATCTCTCGCGTGGAGGACCTGCTCGGGGAGTATGCCGGCTGCCTACGCACGGGCGGCGAGCTGGGCGAGCGCGTTCGCCGCCTGCGGCGGGAGTGGGATTGATCCTGCTCGACTCGACGGTGATCGTCGGCTTCCTCGATGCCGACGACGCGCTGCACGCGGCCGCCGTCGCGAAGCTGAGGCAGATCGTCGGCAGGCAGCCGCTCCTGGTCTCAGTCATCAGCTACGCGGAGGTGATGACGGGCGTCGCGCTGGGGCATCACCCGCGCGACCGCGTCGATGGCTTCTTCGACGCCTTCGTCAACGAGCTGGTGCCCGTGGACAGGAGCGTCGCCGCCCGTGCGGCCACCCTCCGCGGAGCACGCAGGTCCCTGCGGATGCCGGATGCCCTCATCCTCGCAACGGCGGACCTGCATGAGGAGATCGACACCGCCATCTGCGCCGACGGCGACTGGCCCAAGGTCAGGGGCCTGCACTGCGCGGTGGAGATCCTCCGGGCGCGCACATCCGCGACCGGCTGAAGCGGGCGGCCTGCCGCTAGCGTCGCGTCCGCCGGCCGCGGATCGCCGCCTGCGCCGCCGCCATCCGCGCGATCGGAACCCTGTAGGGGGAGCAGGAGACGTAGTCGATGCCGGAGTGGTGGAAGAAGTCGATCGAGTCGGGGTCGCCTCCGTGCTCGCCGCAGACGCCGAGCTTCAGCTCCGGCTTGGCCTGGCGGCCGAGCCAGGCGCCCATGCGGACCATCTGGCCGACGCCGGGCGTATCGAGCGTCTCAAACGGGGAGCGGTCGAGGATCTTCACGTCTATGTAGCGGCCGATCACCCGTCCCTCGATGTCATCGCGGCTGAAGCCGAGCGCGGTCTGGGTGAGATCGTTGGTGCCGAAGGAGAAGAAGTCGGCGTCGGCCGCGATCTCATCGGCCTGGAAGCAGGCGCGCGGCAGCTCGATCATCGTGCCGATCGAATACTCGCCGGGGCAGCAGTCGGCCGCCAAGCGCTCGATCATCTCCCTGACCATCGCCAGCTCCGCCTCATATGCCACGAGCGGCACCATCACCTCCACGCGCGCGCCCGGCACGCGGGCGGCGGCGGTGAACAGGGCCCGCACCTGCATCTCATATAGCTCCGGGTAGAGGATCCCGAGCCGCACGCCGCGCGTGCCGAGCATCGGGTTCGTCTCCTGCAGCTGCTGCACGCGCGCGCGCTGCCGCGAGCCCTCCGGCAGGCTGGACGGCTGAGGCAGGAACTCGTGCAGCGGCGGGTCGAGCAGCCGCACGGTGACCGGGCGCCCGTCGAGCGCTCTGAGCATCTGCTCGAAGTCGGCCTCCTGCAGCGGGCGCAGCTCTTCGATCGCCGCGTGGCGCTCGCCGTCCCCATCGGCGAGGATGACCGCCGCCATCAGCGGCTGGCGTGCTCCGAGGAACATGTGCTCGGTGCGGCACAGGCCCACCCCTTCGGCGCCCAGCTCGACCGCCTTGGCGCAGTCCTCCGGCGTATCGGCGTTGGCGCGCACGCCCAGCGTTCGCAGCTCATCGCACCATGAGAGCACCGTCTGCAGGTGCTCCGAGACGACCGGCTCCACCAGCGGCACGTCCTCCAGGGTGACCCGGCCATGGCTGCCGTCGATCGCGATCCGATCCCCCTCGTGCAGCACACGCTCTCCGATCCGGACCTCGCCGGCCGCCTCGTCCACCTGCACCTCGGCGGCGCCCGTGACCGCAGGGCGGCCGATCCCGCGGGCGACCAGCGCCGCGTGGCTGGCCTTGCCCCCCTCGCTCGTGAGGATCCCGCGCGCGGCATGGAAGCCGGCCACGTCGTCCGCGTCGGTGAACGAGCGCACCAGGATTACGGCGCGCCCCTCCTCGGCCGCTCGCACGGCATCGCCGGCGCGAAGCGCTATCTCTCCCTTCGCGGCGCCCGGGGAGGCGGCGATCCCGGTCGCGATGACCTCGTAGTCGGCGCCCGGATCGAAGGTCGGGTGAAAGAGGGAGTCGAGAGCCGCCGCGTCGATCGTCGCGATCGCCTGCTCGCGATCGAGCAGACCCTCGGAGACGGCGTCCACCGCGAAGCGGACCGCCGCCTGCGCCGGACGCTTGGCATTGCGGGTCTGGAGCATGTACAGGCGTCCCTCCTGCACGGTGAACTCGGTGTCCTGCATGTCGCCGTAGTGACGCTCCAGGGTGCGCAGGATCTCGATCAGCTGCTCGTGAACGTCGGGCAGCCAGTCGCGCAGCTCGCTGATGTCGCGGGGCGTGCGGGCGCCGGAGACGACATCCTCGCCCTGGGCGTTCGGCAGGTAGTCCCCCGAGGGCTGCGGCGCGCCGGTCACCTCGTCGCGAGAGAAGGCGACGCCGCTGCCGCTCGTATCGCCCATGTTCCCGAAGACCATCTGCTGGACGTTGACAGCCGTGCCCCAGTCGTCCGGTATCCGATTGAGACGACGGTACGCACGTGCTCGCTCATTGTTCCACGACTCGAAGACCGCGCGGATAGCGGCGATCAGCTGGGCGTGGGGCTCCTGGGGGAACTCGTAGAAGCTCTGGAAGGTGCGAGTCAGCTCCGTGAGGGCCGCCGCATCGAGATCGGTGTCGAAGCGCACGCCGCGCTCGGCCTTGGCGGCGGCGATCGCCTCCTCGAAGCGCGCGCCGGCGATCCCCACCACGACATCCCCATACATCTGCACGAAGCGCCGGTAGCTGTCCCACGCGAAGCGCTCATCTCCCGATCGCTCGGCCAGCCCGAGCACGCTGCGGTCGTTCATCCCCAGGTTGAGCACGGTGTCCAACAGCCCCGGCATCGAGTCGCGCGCGCCGGAGCGCACCGAGACCAGCAGCGGGTCCTCCCGCGCGCCGAGCTGCTTGCCGGCCAGCCGCTCCAGCCGCGCGAGCGCCTCCCCCACCTCATCCTCCAGCCCCTCCGGCAGCGTG
>DAHVAB010000206.1 GCA_027314825.1 Solirubrobacterales bacterium | reverse complement strand
TATGCGGCGATCACCAAGACCTTCGGGGGCGCAAGCCACCTGCGCCGGGGGACCGTCGATCTCGGCCTCGCGCGCTGGCTGGCGCTCGGCGGAGCTCCCGGCACGGTCGCGGGCGTCCTGCTCGTCAGCCGCCTGCACGCCGCCTACGGTCACCGCTTCGAAGGGCCGCTGCTGGCCTGCCTGGCCGTCGCCCTGCTGAGCGTCGCAGCGATCACGGTCGTGCGCGCGCTGTTTCTGCCTCGGCTGGCCGAGCGGGAGCGAGACGACTTCGAGCTGACCGGCGCCGGCAGGCTCGGCGCGGTCGCGATGGGGCTGGCCCTCGGCGCGATCCTGGGTCTCACCTCCGTCGGATCGGGCGCGCTGATCGGCGTGGCGATGTTGATCGTCTTCCGCCTGACGCCTCAGCGCGTGGCCGGCACGAGCGTCTTTCTCGGCGCGGGGCTGCTGTGGATCGCGGCCCTCGGCTACATGGCGGCCGGCAATATCGACTACGGGCTGATGGGCAACATCCTGATCGGCTCGATCCCCGGCGTGTGGCTCGGATCGCGGTTCGTCCACCGCGTCCCCGACCAGGCTCTGCGCGTCACTCTGGCCGCCGTTCTGCTCGGCTCGGCGCTGGCGATGGCCAGCAAGGCCGGTGCCGATATCCCGGCGACAGCTATTATCGGCGCTCCGCTCGGCGTGGGCATCCTCGGCTACCTGCTCCATCGCGGCGGCATCCGGCCGGCGCCGCCATCGCCTCGCCAGCCGGTCGGTCCACGCTCGGCCGCGCCCGCCGGGGCCGCGGCGGGCCTGTCCACACCCACGACGACATTGAGAGCACCGGAGCCCCGATAGATGAGCGTGACTGCGCGCCCCGAGCTGAGCCACCTGCAGGCGCTCGAGTCCGAGGCCATCCATGTGATGCGCGAGGTCGCCGCGTGCTTCGAGCGGCCGGTGATGCTGTTCAGCGGCGGCAAGGACTCGATCGTGATGTTGCGCCTCGCCGAGAAGGCGTTCCGGCCGGGCCGGTTCCCCTTCCCGCTGATGCACGTCGACACCGGGCACAACTTCCCCGAGGTGATCGAGTTCCGCGACCGTCGCGTCGCAGAGCTCGACGAGCGGCTGATCGTCGCCTCCGTCCAGGATTCGATCGACTCCGGCCGCGCGGTCGAGGAGACCGGCCCGCGCGCCTCGCGCAACCGCCTGCAGACCGTCACCCTGCTCGATGCGATCGCGGAGCACGGCTTCGATGCGGCCTTCGGCGGCGCCCGCCGCGACGAGGAGCGCGCCCGGGCCAAGGAGCGCGTGCTCTCCTTCCGGGACGACTTCGGGCAGTGGGACCCAAAGAGCCAGCGCCCGGAGCTGTGGAACCTGTACAACACTAGGATCCGCAAGGGCGAGCACGTGCGCGTCTTTCCCCTTTCGAACTGGACCGAGCTCGACGTCTGGGAGTACATAGACCGCGAGCGGCTTGAGGTTCCCTGCATCTACTTCGCCCATGAGCGCGACGTCTTCAAGCGCGACGGGATGCTCTACGCCTGGCGCGAGGGCGTGGAGCTGATCGACGGCGAGGAGGTCTTCACCGAGCGCGTCCGCTACCGCACGGTCGGCGACATGAGCTGCACCGGCGGCGTGCGCTCGGCGGCGGTCACGCTCGGCGAAGTCGTCGCGGAGATCGCCGCGACCAGGATCACCGAGCGGGGCGAGACGCGAGCCGACGATCGGGTCTCGGAGGCCGCGATGGAGGACCGCAAGAAAGCGGGCTACTTCTAGTGACGCTCGATCTTCTCAGGTTCACGACCGCCGGCTCGGTCGACGACGGCAAGAGCACCCTGATCGGGCGGCTGCTGTATGACACCAAGCAGGTGTTTGACGATCAGCTGGAGCATGTGGCTCAGGCCAGCGTGCGCCGCGGCGGCGAGGGCGCGCTCGACCTCGCGCTGCTCACCGACGGCCTGCGGGCCGAGCGGGAGCAGGGGATCACGATCGACGTCGCCTACCGCTACTTCGCCACGGCGGGCCAGAACGGCTCGCCCGGGCGCCGCTTCATCATCGCCGACTGCCCCGGCCACCAGCAGTACACCCGCAACATGGTCACCGGCGCCTCCACCGCGGACCTCGCGGTGATCCTGATCGACGCTCGCCACGGCGTGCTGGAGCAATCCAAGCGCCACGCCTTCATCAGCTCGCTGCTGGGCATCCCGCACATGGTGATCACGGTCAACAAGATGGACCTGGTCGACTATTCGAAGGACCGCTTCGAGGCGATCGTGCAGGAGTTCTCCGCCTTCTCGGCGCACCTGAAAGCGGCCTCGGAGACCGCGTTCATTCCGATCTCCGCGCTGGAGGGCGACAATGTCGTCGAGCGCTCGGCTCAGAAGATGCCCTGGTATGAGGGCCCGACGCTGCTGGAGCTCCTGGAGCAGGTCGAAGTCGACTACGACCATCCCTTCGACGTTCCGGCCCGCCTGCCGGTGCAGTGGGTGGTGCGCCCCTCCGGCGTGGAGGGCGCCGAGGACTATCGCGGCTACGCCGGCCAGCTGGCCGCGGGCGCGCTGCGGGCCGGCGAGGAGGTGGTCGTGCTGCCCGGTGGCCAGCGCACGCGGATCGCCGCGATCGACACCTTCGACGGGGAGGTGGCGGAGGCGATGGCGCCGATGTCGGTGACCGTGCGCCTGGCGGACGACATCGACGTCTCCCGCGGCGAGCTGATCTGCCGGCCCGATGAGGAGCCTTCGGTGGTGCGCGAGCTGGAGGCGGACGTCTGCTGGATGGCCGACGCGCCGCTGCGACCGGGCGGGCGCTACCTGATCAAGCAGACGACCCGGACCGCGTCCGCGATCGTGGATGAGGTGCTCGACCTGGTGGATGTGCACACCCTGGAGCGCGTGGACGGGCCCCAGGAGCTCGCGCTCAACGACATCGGCCGGGTGCGCCTGCGCCTGAGCACGCCGCTCGCGGTCGACCCGTACTCGGTCAACCGGCGCACCGGCAGCTTCATCCTGATCGACGAGGCCGGCAACGGCACCGCCGGGGCGGGGATGATCCGCGGCGCGTCGGCCTGAGCCGGCCCGATCGGCCGATCAACTAAGCTACCGCCCGCATGTTCTCGAAGGTTCTTGTTGCCAATCGCGGCGAGATCGCGGTCCGCGTGATCCGCGCGCTCCAGGAGATGTCGATCGCATCGGTCGCCGTCTATTCCGAGCTGGACCGGGAGACGCCTCACGCCAAGCGTGCCGATGAGGCCTACAACCTCGGTGACGGCCCGGCGTCGGAGAACTACCTGCATATCGCGAAGATCATCGAGACCGCCGAGCGCTGCGGCGCTGAGGCGATCCACCCGGGTTACGGGTTCCTGGCGGAGAACGCGCCGTTCGCGCAGGCGTGCAAGGAAGCGGGCATCGTCTTCATCGGCCCCCCCGCTTCCGCGATCGAAGCGATGGGATCGAAGACCAGGGCGCGCGAGCTGATGAAGGCGGCGGGCGTGCCGATCGTGCCGGGGACCACTGAGCCGGTTGTTACGGTGGCCGACGCGGTGAGGATCGCCAAGGCCGAGATCGGCTTCCCGGTCGCGGTGAAGGCGGCGGGCGGCGGCGGCGGCAAGGGCTTCAGGGTCGCGCTGGCCGAGGAGGAGATGGAGGGCGCCTTCGAGGGGGCGGCAAGGGAAGGCGAGAAGTTCTTCTCCGACTCGACCGTGTATCTGGAGCGCTACCTGCCGGACCCTCGCCATGTCGAGGTCCAGGTGCTGGCGGACTCCCACGGCAACGTTGTTCACCTCGGCGAGCGCGACTGCTCGATCCAGCGCCGCCACCAGAAGGTGATCGAGGAGTCGCCCGCCCCCGAGTGGATCGTCGGGGAGGAGCTGCGCGAGAAGATCGGCAAGATCGGGGTGGAGGCCGCCAGGGCCGTCGACTATGTCGGCGCCGGCACGATCGAGGGGCTGCTGCAGGATGGCGAGTACTTCTTCCTGGAGATGAACACGCGCGTGCAGGTCGAGCACTGCGTCACCGAGATGACGACCGGCGTGGACATCGTCAAGGAAGGCATCAGAGCCGCCGCCGGCGAGCCGCTGTCGATCGCCCAGGAGGACGTGCGCCTGCGCGGGCATGCGATCGAGTGCCGGATCAACGCCGAGGACGCCTCCAAGAACTTCGCTCCGGCGCCGGGACGGATCGGCCGCTACCGGGAGCCGACCGGCCCGGGCGTGCGGGTCGACTCTGGGGTTACAGAAAACGGCGAAGTCTCTCCGATGTATGACCCGATGGTCGCCAAGCTGATCGTCTGGGACGCGGACCGCGAGCAGGCGACCAGGCGGATGCTCAGGGCGCTCGACGAATATGAGATCGAGGGGCTGAAGACGCTGATCCCGTTCCATAAGGCGCTGCTGGCGACCGAGCAGTGGCAGCGCGGAGAGACCTGCAGGGATCTCCTGGAGGACCGCAAGTGGCTCAAGGGACTGGCCTATGAGGCGCAGCCGGCCGCGAGCGGGCAGCACGGCGACGGGGCGCAGGAGGAGAGCCTCGAGCACGCCTATACCGTCGAGGTCTCAGGCAAGCGCTTCGAGGTCAAGGTGATCGGCGCCCCGGCGGCGCTGGCCGGCGGGCATGCGCTCGCGCAGCACGCGAACGGCTCGGGGCCGGCGGCCGGCGCGGCCCGCAGGTCGCCGCCGAAGCGCTCCGCTCGCAGCTCAAGCGGCTCCGCCGGCGGGCCGGACACGCTCTCCTCGCCGCTGCAGGGCAACATGTGGAAGGTGCTCGTCAAAGAAGGCGACGCGGTGCAGGAGGGGCAGCTGCTCTGCATCATCGAGGCGATGAAGATGGAGAACGAGATCACCGCGCACAAGGCGGGCGTGATCGCGGAGCTGCCGATCGCCGAGGGCAGCCCGATCGCCGCGGGCGCCCCGATCGCGACGATCACCTCCGCCAACAACGGCAACTGAGCCGGCCGGCCGCGACGCGCCGCGGCGCACGCGCGGGTCGGGATGGGCGCAGGGCGAGG
>DAHVAB010000205.1 GCA_027314825.1 Solirubrobacterales bacterium | reverse complement strand
TGATCGCGGTCGGCATCGGCATGCACAACTTCGGTGAGGGCCTGGCCATCGGCACCTCGGCCGCCGCTGGGCGGCTCAGCCTGGCCATCCTGCTGGTGATCGGGTTCGGCGCGCACAACGCCACCGAGGGCTTCGGCATCGTGGCCCCGCTGGCCGCCGCCGGGGAACGGCCGTCCTGGGGGCGGCTCGCCCTGCTCGGCCTCATCGGCGGCGGCCCGACCTTCCTCGGCACCCTGCTCGGCTACCAGGTCCATTCCAGCGCGCTGGAGCTCACCTTCTACGCCCTCGCCGGGGGCGCGATCCTCTACGTGATCGGCGAGATCTGGACGAACATGCGCCGTCACGGAATGCGAGAGCTCGGACTCTGGTTCATCGCCCTCGGCTTCCTGCTCGGCGTGGCGACCGATCTGGTCGTCACCTATGCAGGCGGGTAGGAGGCGCTAAGCTCGCGC
The DNA here is from genome assembly GCA_027314825.1 of Solirubrobacterales bacterium. Classification (GTDB taxonomy): domain Bacteria; phylum Actinomycetota; class Thermoleophilia; order Solirubrobacterales; family Solirubrobacteraceae; genus Palsa-744. Next base: position 4,548 of record DAHVAB010000205.1, on the reverse strand, counting down.
GGTGAGCAAGGCAGGAGCGCCCGCCGGCGAGTTCGAGGCCTGGCAGATCGAGCTGCACGGCCATCGCGTGATCTACCACATGGCCGGCAGCGGCCCACCCGTGGTCCTCATCCACGGGATGGTCAACTCCTCGCGTCACTGGCGGGAGGTGGCGCTGCGGCTGGCCGACAGCTACACGGTGATCGCCCCCGACCTGATCGGCCACGGCGACTCCGCGACCCCACGCGGCGACTACTCGCTCGGAGCGCACGCCTCCAGCATCCGCGACCTGCTCGCCGTGATCGGAGTCGAGCGGGCGAGCATCGTCGGGCACTCGCTCGGCGGCGGCGTGGCGATGCAGTTCTTCTACCAGTTTCCCCAGCGCACCGAGCGGCTCGTGCTCGTATCCAGCGGCGGCCTCGGCCAGGAGGTCAGCCCGCTGCTTCGCACCGCCGCGCTCCCCGGCATCTCCGCGCTGTTGCGGATCGCCGCCCACCCGCGGCTGCTCGACGAGCTCAGCCGGGCCGGCGAGCGGATGGACCGCGCCGGCTCCCGCTACGCCATCCAGGTGAAGGCGATCGCACGGGCTCTGCGCCCGCTGGAGCGCCCCGGCGCTCGCACCGCGTTCCTGCACACGCTGCGCGCGGTGATCGACATGCAGGGCCAGCGGGTCAACGCGAACGACCGCCTCTACCTGCTCGACGGCATGCCGACCCTGATCGTGTGGGGAGCCAGGGACCGCACGATCCCGCCAGGGCACGGGCGCAACGCGCACGGGCAGGCACCCGGCAGCCGCTTCGAGCTGCTCTCCGGCGCCGCCCACTTCCCGCACCTGGAAGACCCCGAGGGGCTCGCGGCGGTCCTCCTCGACTTCCTCGCCAGCACCGAGCCAGCCAGCATGCAGGATGCCGACTGGGGGCCGCTGCTCGCGCCGCGTGCGCCGAGAGACCGCCGCGCCGTCGGGCACGCTTAGCGGGCCGGTTGGCCGTGCCGGCGCGGGCCTGTTGCTGGCCGGGTCCGTCGGCTGCTGGCCGGGTCCGTCGGCTGCTGGCCGGGTCCGTCGGCTGCTGGCCGGGTCCGTCGGTTCTCGGCTGGCCCGCCGGCCGGGAGGCTCACCGATCCGGCCCGCCCCCGCCGGCCGCGCCCGCCACGACGGCCTCCAGCGACGCGGCGAGCGCCGCGATCTGCGGCAGGTGCTCCCGGGTCAGCGTCTCCAGGCGCTCGCGGCCCAGAGGCGTGAGCGTGAGGCGCATGCGACGGTGATCCTCCGCGTCGCGCACGCGCGAGATCAGCCCGGCCGCCTCCGCGCGCTGTGCCAGCTCCACCGCGCTGTGGTGACGCACGCGCAGCGCGTCCGCGACATCGCCCACGGTCGGAGCGGATGGGCCGGAGTGGCCGCGGACGGCCAGCAGCAGCTGGTGCAGCGAGGGGGTCAGCCCGGCCCGGCCGGCGGCCGCTTCGCTCCAGGCGAGGAATCGGCGCAGCTCGGTTCTGAACGCGAGCAGGCGCGTGTACTCCATGTCCCTCAGGCCTGGCTCCGGCCCAGCCGGGCCCGCATGACGACGGCCGTCCGCGGGCGGCTGCTCGATCGGCCCATCTTCACGCATGATCACCCGTGACCCCCCGCAGCCTCGCGGGCAGCGGGCACGGCCTCTGCGGAGGGTCGGGTGCCATCGGCGGGCCGCAGGGCGCCAGCCGCCTCATACTCGCGGGGCACGTGAACGCCGCGGCGAGCAAGCTTCTCGGTGAGCACGGACCTGCGCATGGTCAGCACCCCCACAGTGTGAGCGACGATGCCCGCGAGCAGCAGCGCCGGGAGTGCGAACAGCGATCTGGTCGCCTCGATCGCGAAGACGATCCCGGTCAGCGGACAGCCGGTCGCGGCGCCGAAGCTCGCGCCCATGCCGATCAGCGCCCCGTAGCCGGCGCCCGCGGCCGGCAGCGCCAGGCCGATCAGCCCGCCCAGCGCCGCGCCCATCATCATCACGGGCGCGAGGATGCCCCCGCTCGTGTTGGAGCCCAGCGCCACCGCCCAGATCGTCAGCTTCACCAGCAGCAGCGCGAGCAGGGCGCCGAGGGCGAGCCGCCCCGCCATCTCGGCTTCGATCGAACCGTAGCCGACGCCGAGCGCGTGCGGTTCGATCAAGCCACCGAGGCCGACCACGATCCCTGCCAGGGCCGGCCACCACATCCAGTGGAGGGGCAGCCGCCCGAATCCGTCCTCGACCGCATAGACGCATCTGGAGATCGTCCACGCCAGGCCGCCCGCGGCGAGACCGATCAGCAGCGCGACCGCGAGGATCGCCGGCGAGGCTCCCGGAGGATGGGCGGAGAGGGTGCCGAAGACCGGCGCGGAGCGCAGCAGCCCCGCGCCGGCGAGCGCTTCGCGCAGAGCCTGGGCGACGCTCACAGCAAGCACGACCGGCACCAGCGACCGCGGGCGCCACTCGAAGAGCATGAGCTCGAGGGCCAGCAGCACGGCGGCCAGCGGGGTCGCGAACACCGCGGTCATCCCTGCGGCGGCCCCCGCGACCAGCAGGATTCGCCGCTCCTCCGCCGTGCTCGGCAGCAGCTGACCGAGAATGCTGCCGAGCGCACCCCCGGTGACGATGATCGGCCCCTCCGCGCCGAACGGGCCGCCGGTGCCGATCGCGACCGCGCTCGCCAGGGGCTTGAGCACGGCCAGGCGCCTCTGCATCCGCGAGCCGCGCATCAGGATCGCTTCGAGCGCCTCGGGGATCCCGTGGCCGCGTATCCCCTCCGAGCCGAAGCGCGCCATCAATCCCACGACCAGCCCCCCGGCGACCGGGACCAGCACGCTGAGCGGCCCGAGCACGCCGACCTGCGGCGTGCTGAGGCCCGTCGCCGCGCGCCCCGTGTAGGCGAGGCTCGTGATCAGGGCGATCAGCGCCACCAGGCCGGCAGCCGCGATCGTCGCCGCCACCCCGACGAGCAGCGCCGGCGCAACCATCAACAGCATGTGCGCAGTCGCGGTGAAGTCGGCCTCTCCCGGCGTCCGCTCGCGCCGCCCCCCCGCTGCGGCAGTCTCGGGCCGCCCCCCCGCTGCGGCAGTCTCGGGCCGCCCCCGCGCTGCGGCAGTCTCGGGCCGCCCCCCCGCTGCGGCAGTCTCGGGCCGCCGCCCCGCTGCGGCAGCGATGCTCGCGCCCGCGTCGCGCAACCAGGAGCGGCCAAAGATGCTCATCGCCAGCAATCATATCGGCTACCGATATTTCATCGATAACGCCGGGACGGGGAGCCTCCGCAGTGCCCGGTCCGTGTGAGGCCGCATGCAAATCAGATGGAATCCACAGATCCGTGCGGCCGTTGCGTGCGTTAATGCGATGCGATCCGGGTACTCCAAGAAGTGAGGCCGCGCGCACGGTGCGGGCGGCCGGGTCGAGGCGTGCTCTGGGTCGAGATCAGAGATCGAGAAAGTGGTTGACAACGCAACTATTGCGGCTATAATTCCGACTCCAGGCATCGGATTAGAAGGACTCCTCATGGCAAAGACAACCGACATCACCAGGACGCCCAGCATCGACTCTCCGGCCACGCGCAAGCCGACCGGGCGCGGTGTGCGCGTCAATGAGGATCTCCCCGAGCTCGATCCGGTCGCCGGCACAGGCGATCATGCGGATCCCGACACGCCCGCGGACGCGCTCCTGGAGGTCGACGGCGCGGCGGCCGATCTCGACGAGGAGAGCGAGGCGGAGACCGTGGAGGCCGACGGCGCGGCGGCCGATCGCAGCGAGGAGAGCGAGGCGGAGACCGTGGAGGGCGAGTCGCAGAGGCCTCCGCGGCGCCTGCCCGAGGAGACGCTAGCCGACGAGGCGTACATCCCCGAGTCGGTCGACCAGCTGCTCGCCCACTCACGCCGCTACCCGCTGCTCGCCCCCGACCAGGAGATCGAGCTGGCGCAGCGAATCGAGCGCGGCGACCTGCACGCCAAGGAACTGCTGATCAACTCCAACCTGCGCCTGGTCGCCTCCAACGCCCGCCGCTACCAGAACCAGGGCCTGCCGCTGGCCGACCTGGTCCAGGAGGGCATGCTCGGGCTGATCCGCGCCTCGGAGAAGTTCGACTGGCGCAAGGGCTTCCGCTTCTCCACCTACGCCACCCTCTGGATCCGCCAGGCGATCCAGCGCGGCCTTGAGAACTCGGGGCGCACGATCCGCCTGCCCGTCCACGTGGCCCAGCGCTCTCGCAAGGTGGGGCGCGTAGAGCGCGAGCTCTCGGTGCGCCTCGGCCGCGAGCCCACGCCCGCGGAGATCGGCCAGGAGACCGGGCTCACCATCGAGCAGATCGAAGAGGTGCGCCAGCAGCGCGCAGCCCTGGTCAGCCTCGACCAGCAGGTCGGCGAGGACGGCGATACCGCGCTCGGCGATCTCATGCCCTCCGACGCCGAGGCTCCCGAGGAGACGGCATGGGACAACGAGCGGGAGCGGCTCGTGCAACGCGCGATCGCCTCCCTGCCAGACACCGAGCGCACCGTGCTCACCCTGCGCTTCGGCACCGGCCGCGAGGAGCCGCAGACGCTGACCGCGATCGGCTAGCGGCTCGGCTTCTCCG
>DAHVAB010000204.1 GCA_027314825.1 Solirubrobacterales bacterium | reverse complement strand
ATCACGTCGCGCCTCACGTTCCGGACCGCGACCCGGCCCTCCTCGGCCAGGTGACGCACCACCTTCACCAGCTCCCGTCTGCGCTCCTCGGTCAGCTCGGGCACCACGAGCCGGATCAGGTTGCCGTCGTTGGACGGCGTCAGACCGACGTCGGACTCGCCTATCGCCTTCTCGATCGCCTTGATCGACGACTTGTCATACGGCTGGACCGTGATCAGCCTGGCTTCCGGCGCCGAGATCGTCGCGAGCTGGTTCAGCGGGGTCATCGCCCCGTAGTAGTCGACGCTCACCCGGTCCAGCAGCGCCGGGCTGGCACGACCGGTACGCACCGTCGCGAACTCGTGCTGGGTCGACTCCACCGACTTGCCCATCCGCTCCGCCGCATCGGCGAGCATCAGGTCAATGACCTCACTCTCCATCCTCGCCCTCCGTCGCCGCTGTCCTGACCAGGGTTCCCACGCGCTCCCCGGAGATTACCTTCGCGATCGCCGTCTCGTCATCCATGTTGAAGACGTTCAGCGGCATCCCGTTCTCCATGCACAGCGCGAGCGCGGTCGAGTCCATCACCTTCAGGCGCCGCTCGATCGCTTCCATGTGGGTTATCTCGGGTATGAACCGCGCGCTCGGGTCGCGCGCCGGATCGGCGGTATAGACGCCCTGCACGCCGTTCTTGGCCATCAGGATGATCTCCGCGTGCATCTCGATCGCGCGCAGCGCGGCCGCCGTATCGGAGGTGAAGAACGGATTGCCGGTCCCGGCCGCGAAGATCACCACGCGCCCCTTCTCCAGGTGGCGCATCGCACGGCGGCGTATATACGGCTCGGCGACCTCGGAGACCGCGATCGCCGACTGCACCCTGGTATCCACATCCTGCTTCTCCAGCGCATCCTGCAGCTGCAGCGCGTTGATCACGATCGCGATCATCCCCATGTAGTCGGCGGTCGCCCGGTCCATCCCCTCCGCCGCGGCGGAGATCCCGCGGAAGATGTTGCCGGCGCCAAGCACGATCGCCACCTCCACGCCACGGCCCTGAGCTTCAGCGACCTGGCGGGCGACCGTGACCAGCCGCTGCGGATCGGTCCCATAGGCCAGCTCGCCCATCAGGGCCTCTCCGGAGAGCTTGAGCAGGATGCGTTTGAAGACGGGATCGGCCACAGCGGCCGACACACTACTTACTCGCCGACAGCGAAGCGCGCGAAGCGGCGGATCACCACGTTCTCGCCCGTCTTGGCGGTCAGCTCGTCGCGCAGCTGCTGAACGGTCCTGCCCTCGAACTTGGGATGGTGCATCTCCTGCTCGAGCAGCACGATCGTCTTCAGGTACGCGTCGAGCTTGCCGGTCACGATCCGCTCTCGCACGTTCTCAGGCTTCTCGGCCGCCTCCTGCTCGTAGACGCGCGCCTCGGCATCCCGGATCTGCTGGGGCACGTCCTCGCGCTGGACGTAGGCGACCGTCGGGCTGGCGGCTATCTGCATCGCCACGTCGCGGGCGAACTCGACGAAGTCCTCGTTGGTGGCGACGAAGTCGGTGTTGCAGTCGACCTCGATCAGCACGCCGACCTTCGAGCCAGGGTGGATGTATGCCTGCACGGTCCCCTCGGTGGCGGCCCGCTCACCGAGATCCTGGATCTTCTTGCCCTGCTTGACGCGGAGGATCTCGATCGCCTTCTCGATGTCCCCCGAGGACTCGGTGAGCGCCTTCTTGCAGTCCATCATTCCCGCGCCGGTGCGGTCACGGAGCGCCTTCACGTCCTTGGCGGAGATCTCGGCGGCGCTCATTTCTGCTCCTCCTGGCTGGCGGCCGGCTGGCTCTCCGGGGCGCCGGCGGGCGCCGGCTGCGCCTCCTCGGCGGCGGGCTCGGCCTCCGGTGCGGGCTCATGCCCCGCCGGCGGCTGCGCCTTCGTAGGCGGCTGGGCGGGCGCCGGCGGCTGCGCCTTCGTAGGCGGCTCGACGGGCGCCGGCGGCTGCGCCTTCGTAGGCGGCTGAGCGGCCTGCGGGGAGTGCGACTTCGGCGCGGGCGCCGAGGAGGCCTGCTGCTCGCCGGCGGCGGCCGCCGCCTGCGCCGCCTTGTGCGCCGCGAAGGCGGCCTCGGCGGCTGCCCGTTCGGCCTGCTCGCGCTGCGCCTGCTCCTCGGCCTCGCGCTTGGCCCGCTGCTCGGCCTCACGCTTGGCGCGCTCCTCGGCTTCGCGCCGGGCCTTCTCCTCGGCCTCCTGGCGGGCGCGCTCCTCCTCGGCGCGGAAGGCCGCGTGGCTCTCGGCCACCACCTGCCCGATCGCGGTCGTGATCAGCGCGCAGGAGCGGATCGCGTCGTCGTTGCCGGGGATCACGTAGTCGACGCCGTCCGGATCGCAGTTTGTATCCACCAGCCCGATGATCGGGATCCGCAGACGCTGCGCTTCACGGACCGCGATCGCCTCCGTTTTCAGGTCGGCGACGAAGACGGCATCCGGCACCCGCTGCATGTCCTTCACCCCGCCGAGGTTGGCGCGCAGCTTGGCCAGATCGGACTGAGCGGCCAGGCGCTCACGGGTCGGCAGCAGCTCCAGCTGCCCCTCGCGCTCGTAGCGTTCGAGGTCGTGCAGGCGGCCGATCCGCTGCGCCATCGTCTGGAAGTTGGTGAGCAGGCCGCCCAGCCAGCGGTGGTTCACATACGGCATGCCGGCCGCCTCGGCCGTCTCGCGGATCGCATCGCGGGCCTGCTTCTTGGTGCCCACGAACAGGACCGTCCCGCCCCGGCGGGAGAGCTCTGAGGCGAACCGCTGCGCGCCGGCCAGCAGGTCGGCCGTCTTGATCAGGTCGATGATGTAGATGCCGTCCCGCTCACCATGGATGAAGCGGCGCATCTTCGGATTCCAGCGGCGCGTCTGATGGCCGAAGTGCACCCCGGCCTCCAGCAGCTGCGCTATCCCGACTTGGGCCACGATCGTGCTCCCTTTTCCTTGAATGTGACAGTGCTCGGCGAGGGGGGCTTGCGCGGACCCGGCGCGCATCTGCATGCGCCTCCGGGCAGGGCCGCGATCCTCCCAGGCCGGTAGAGGTTGCGTTTCCCGCTCAGGATACCCGCTCGGAGGCCCGCAGGAGCGCTTCGGCGAGGTCCGGCGGAAGCTCGCTGCGCACCTCCAGTCGCTCGCCGGTGAGCGGATGCGTGAGCTCCAGGCGGGCGGCGTGCAGGAACTGGCGCCTCAGGCCGAGCATGCCCGGGGTCCCGTACTCCGGGTCGCCGCAGACCGGATGCCCGATCGCGCGCATGTGCACCCGGATCTGGTGCGTGCGGCCGGTCTGCAGCCTCACCCGCACGAGCGTCACGCCTCCCAGCTCCTGCTCGACCGTGAAATCGGTCTCCGCGGGCCGGGCATGGCGCCCGCCCACCGTCATCCTGGTCCGCACGCGCGGGTCGCGTCCGATCGGCGCCTGGATGGTGCCGGTCCGCGAGGGTGGGCGCCCCTCCAGCAGCGCCAGGTACTCGCGGCGGATCTGCCTCTGCGCGAGCGCACTCTGCAGACGCTTGTGTGTCTGCTCGTCCTTGGCGACGAGGAGCAACCCCGACGTGTCTCTGTCAAGCCGGTGCACGATCCCGGCGCGGTCCGGCTCCCCGCCCGCCGCCACCCCGGCGAGGATCTGCGCGAGCGTCCCCTCCCGGTGCCCGCGCGCCGGGTGCACGACCATGCCCGCCGGCTTGTCCACCACCAGCAGGTGCTCGTCCTCGTGGGCGATCGTCAGCCCCGGAGCGCTCGTCGCGGAGCCGGTGGGCCGCCGCTCCTCATCGTCGCCCGGGGCCACCCGCCATCCCGTTGCCGCCGTAGAGGCCGGCGGAGCCGGCCGGGTGGTCGCCGGTCGGCGCGCCGGCGCGCCGTTGAGCGCCATCCGAGTCGGGCGTGCCCTCCGGACGGGGGCGCCCCTCCTCCGGGGAGGCGTCCGAGCCTCCGTGCTCGACGCCGCCCACCAGCAGCACGAGCACGATCACCCCGAGAGTGATCGACGTGTCGGCCAGATTGAACGGCGGCCAGCCGAGCGGCAGCTTGATGAAGTCGGTGACCGCGCCGTCGCGCAGCCGGTCGATGATGTTCCCGAGCGCCCCGCCGAGCAGCATCCCTGTCGGCAGCCAGATCAGCCCCCGCCCGGAGCGGCGCACGAAATAGATGAGGACGGCCACCACGACGACCGCGAGCGCGACCGTGACGAAGACCTGCGCTTTGGGCAGCATGCCGAACGCGACGCCATGGTTGCGCGTGTCCACGAGCTGGACGCCCGGCAGGAACTTCCGTTCTTCTCCGGGCCTGATCGACGATTCGATCGCGCGCTTGGAGAACCAGTCCGCGGCCACCACGGCCGTCGCGACCGTCACCACCCTCGCCCACGCCATCGCCCGCGGCCGCCGGCGGCCGCCACCACCGCCGCCGGGCTGCCCCTCGGACCGGCTCGGCTCAGCGGATCGTGGGCCGGCGGCGAGGCTCAACCGTGGATCACGCCCCTCACGACGAGGTTGTTGAATATCTCCAGGGCCAGGATCGCCACGACGGGACTGAAGTCGATCGGACCGAGCTGCGGTATCACGCGCCGGAAGAGCCGCAGGAACGGCTCGCAGACGTCGCGCAGGAAGGTGAGCACCGCGCCGGTGGCCCGTGAGTAGGGCGGGCGCACTCCGAATGAGAACAGCAGCTGGATCACGATGTGCACGACGATCAGCAGCGTGTAGATGTCGATCAGCGTGGAGAGATAGTCGGCGATCTCCGTGCGCACGCTGCCAAGGACGAGGATCATCGCCCCACCCCCGGCGCGGCGCGTCGCGCCTGGGCGCCGATCGTCGCCATCCGCTGCCGACGGCTGCCCGGCGTGCAGATCACCGCACCGGCCCCAGCGCCGCGTCGAGCGCCTCCGAGAAGGCGGCCCGCACCCCGCCGCGCTCCAGCGCATCGAGCCCGCGGGCGGTCACGCCACCGGGCGAGGCGACCTCGCGCCGCAGGGCGAGCGTGTCGTAGGAGCGCCGGCGGATCAGCTCCGCGGTGCC
>DAHVAB010000203.1 GCA_027314825.1 Solirubrobacterales bacterium | reverse complement strand
GCCCAGCCTTCGCGTTCGGCTTCGGTGATGCGGGCGTGGAGGTTGTCGCGGATCTCCTCCAGGCGGTGGCGCTGGGCGGGGTCGATGCGCAGGATCGGCGTTTGCTCCCCCTCCCCCTCGGTGAACGAGTTCACTCCGACGACGATCCGCTCGCCGGAGTCGATCCGCTGCTGGAGCTCGAAGGCCGCGTCGGCGATCTCCCGCTGCGGGTAGCTGCGCTTGACCGCCTGCACCATCCCGCCCAGCTCGTCGATCTTCGAGAAGTACTCGTAGCAGCGCGCCTCCATCAGGTCGGTGAGGGCCTCGACGTGGTAGCTGCCGCCGAGCGGGTCGACGGTGTTTGTGACGCCCGTCTCGTGCGCAATGATCTGCTGGGTGCGAAGCGCGATCCTCACCGCGTCCTCGGTGGGCAGCGCGAGCGCCTCGTCGTAGCTGTTGGTGTGAAGGGACTGGGTGCCGCCGAGCACTCCGGCGAGCGCCTCGATGGCGGTGCGGATGATGTTGTTGAGCGGCTGCTGAGCGGTCAGCGAGACGCCGGCCGTCTGGGTGTGAAAGCGCATCAGCCAGGAGCGCTGGTCGGTCGCGCCGAATGTCTCGCGCATCTCTTTGGCCCAGATCCGCCTGGCGGCGCGGTACTTGGCGATCTCCTCGAAGAAGTCGATCTGAGCGTTGAAGAAGAAGGAGAGCCTGGGGGCGAACTCGTCGACGTGCAGGCCGCGCTGCACGGCCTGCTCGACGTAGGTGAGGCCGTCCTTGAGCGTGAAGGCGAGCTCCTGCGCGGCGGTCGCTCCCGCCTCGCGGATGTGGTAGCCGGAGATCGAGATCGGGTGCCAGCGGGGCATGTGAGAGGAGCACCACTCGATCATGTCTCCGCACAGCCGCATCGCCGGGTCGATCGGGAAGCACCACTCCTTCTGGGCGATGTACTCCTTGAGGATGTCGGCCTGGATCGTGCCGGCCAGCCGGTCCGGCGGCACGTCGCTGCGCTCGGCGGCGATTACGTAGAAGGCGAGCATGATCGCGGCCGGTGCGTTGATCGTCATGGAGACGGAGACCTCGCCCAGGTCGATCCCGGAGAAGAGCGTCTGCATGTCGCGGACGGTGTCGACGGCTACGCCCTCCCGGCCGACCTCTCCGAGCGAGCGGGCGTGGTCTGAGTCGTGGCCCATCAGGCTCGGCATGTCAAAGGCGGTTGACAGGCCGGTCTGGCCGTGCTCGAGCAGGTAGCGGAAGCGCTCGTTGGTCTCCTCGCTGGTGCCGAAGCCGGCGAACTGGCGCATCGTCCAGAGGCGTCCGCGGTACATCGTCGGGTAGATGCCCCTGGTGAATGGGTAGGAGCCTGGCCGGCCGATCGGATCCTGCGGTCCGCCGATCCCCTCCGGCAGGTCGGCCTCGGTGTAGAGCTCGGCGATCGGCTCGCCGGAGAGCGTGGTGAAGGCGCGCTGCTCCGACTCGCGCTGGGCATCCCGGTCGGGCGCTGCGCTCGAGCGCGTCTGCGCGCCGGTGCCGGCACCAGCGTGGGCGTTCGGAGTCATGCGCCAGAGAATAGCGGTTGGGCGATAGTCGGGCGACCGCGTATTTGTCGCGGACCGTGCGAGTGTATTCTGAGTCCGCGCACGACCACGTTTCCCCGAGTCCAAGGAGGTGCTGCGATGGGTCGATCTGAGTCGGAGCCGATCGCCGTCGGCGTGCTCGGCGGAGGCTTCATGGGCGGCGGCATCGCCGAGGCGGTGGCTCGAGCCGGTCACTCCGTGCTGCTGTATGAGCCGGTCGCCGACGCGCGGGCAGCCTCGGCACAGCGGTTGCGAAAGTCGGTCGGACGGGCGGTCTCCTCCGGCAAGCTCGCCTACGGGCAGGGCGAGGCGCTGATCGGGCGGGTCAGCTACCTGGAGTCCGCCGAGGATCTGGCCGAGGCGGCGCTGGTGATCGAGGCGATCGTCGAGGATCTGGAGGTCAAGGTCGACTGGTTTCGGCGGCTCGACCGGATCGTGCCGGAGAGCACGCTGCTGGCGTCGAATACCTCCTCGATCCCGATCGCCGGCCTGGCCTCCGCCGTCAGCTGCCCCGGCCGCGTGCTGGGGCTGCACTTCTTCTCGCCCGTGCCGGTGATGCGGCTCGTCGAGGTGGTGAAGGCGCTCGACACCTCCCCGGAGACGCTGCGCTTCGCGGGGGAGTTCGTGGAGAGCCTCGGCAAGCAGCCGATCGCGACCAAGGACCGCTCCGGGTTCATCGTGAACATGCTGCTGGTGCCCTACCTGATGGCCGCGGTGAGGATGTTCGAAGACGAGTTCGCGACCAGGGAGGACATCGACAAGGGCATGGCGCTCGGCTGCGGACACCCGATGGGCCCGCTCACGCTCTGCGACTTCATCGGCCTGGATGTGCTGTATGCGGTTTGTCAGTCGCTGTACGAGGAGTTCAAGCAGACCGAGTATGCGCCGCCGCCGCTGCTGAAGAGGATGCTCGCCGCGGGCCGGCTGGGGCGCAAGTCGGGGAGAGGGTTCTATGAGTACGCAGCCGAGCGGGGCGCCACCGCGTCTCCCGACGGAGCGGCGCGATCGAGGGCCACGACCGGCGGGCGGGGCGTCTGATGCTCTGCGGCCGCGTGTGCGGTGCGCCGCGATCGAGGGCCACGGCCGGCGGGCGGGGCGTCTGATGCTCCCCGTCCGGGCGCGTCGGCCCCCCAAACGGGGGGTAGGTGCAGCCGCTGGGCATCCCGGATGCTCAGTTGGTGGGATCATCCCGCGGTGCAACATCTTGCGCCGCACAGGCCGCGTGCCCGCACAGGGGCGGGCGCCAGAAGGGGCGGGCCCTCCACGTTGAGCGCGCTGGACGCAGCCAGCGGCCACGTCGAGGCCTTCGACGTGATCTCCGACCTCCTGCTCGGAGTGGGGGAGGGATCGCCGCCCGATGCCTTCTTCTCCAGCCTCTGCGAGGCGATCTGCCGGCTCGCCTCGATGAGGCGCGCGATCATGTTCCGGTATGACAGCGTCCGCCGGCGGGTGCGGGCGGTCGGCGCGCACAACATCGAGCTGGCAAGCTTCGCCGGGCTCCATGTGACCGTCGACTCTGTGCCGGTCGCGCGCCGCGCGCTGGCCGAGGACAGGGTGCTGCAGGTGGTGGGCGCCGAGGACTTCGCGATCCCGGAGTCGCTGCGCGAGCTCCTGGAGGGCGTGCCGATCATCTGCACGCCGATGGCCGCCGCGGGCCGCTATGTCGGGGTGGTCCTCAGCGAGCGCGATCCGGCCCGCCCGGAGATCACCGAGGAGGAGCGGCATCTCCTCTGGACGCTCGGCAAGGCGATGGCGATGGCCTCAGTGGCGCGGCGGGCCACCGGCTACAGCGAGCGAAGCCGTCAGCTGCAGCAGCGGATCGACCTGGCCAGGGAGATCCATGAGGGGGTGATCCAGCGCCTCTTCGGGGTTTCGCTCGCGCTCTCCGGCGGTGAGCTGCTGGATGCCGATGCGCAGCGGCGCTGCGCCGAGGAGGTTCAGGCCGCACTCGGCGAGCTGCGCGCGGCGCTGCAGCGGCCGCTGGGACGCTCGGCCCCGCCGACGGGCGTGAGCTTCGCCGAGGAGCTGCAGCGGATGCAGGCGCTGCACCCTGAGCTGCGGATCGAGCTTGCCGGCGGAGATCCGACCCAGGTCCCCGCACAGCTGCAGGCGCTCGCGCAGTCGATCCTGATCGAGGCGGTGCGCAACGCGGAGAAGCACGCCGAGACGAGCCGGATCGAGGTGGCCCTCGGCCATGACGACGGCGCGTTCACGCTCCGTGTCCGCAACGACGGCGCCGGCCGCCGCGACCGATCGGCTCGCGGTGGGATCGGACTGCGCCTGGCCGCGCTGGAGGCGCTGCAGCAGGGGGGCGTGCTGGAGTTCGGCGAGTGCGAGCCGGGAATCTGGCAGGTGAGGATGGTCGCGCCCACCGGCTAGGTGGTGCAGCTGCGCCATGGCTGCGGAGCGGACAGCGATGAGCGGATCGGCTGGCGTGTCGGCGAGGGCGCCCGTCACCGGCGAGGAGGGGATTGCGCCCGGCGCGAGCGGGCGGCGATCGGCCGGCGTGTCGGGGCGCGCCTCCGCCACCGCCGGGAAGGGGATTGCGCCCGGCGCGCGCGGGCGGCCGTCGGCCGGCGTCTCCGGGACGGTGCCCGCCACCGTCGAGGAGGGACTGCTGCACGGGCGCCGCCTGCGGATCCTGGTGGTGGATGACCATGATGTCGTGCAGTGGGGCTTCCGCCTGATGCTCGGCCAGCAGCCGTGGGTGGAGCGCTGCGTCGGGGCCGCGACCGGCGCGGAGGCGATCGCCGCCTGCCGCCGCTACGAGCCCCACGTGGCGATCGTCGACCTGTTCCTGGGCGGCGAGTCGGGCCCGGAGGTCTGCGAGAAGCTGCGTGCCGAGGCGCCGGCGCCACGCGTTCTCCTGATCTCGGGTGCCGGCCGGATCTCCCCGCGGGCCGCGATGGCCGCGGGCGCCGTCGGGTTCGTCTCCAAGGATGCTCCCGCGGGCGAGATCGCGAGGCTGGTGCAGCTGGTCGGCGCGGGCAGGAGCGCGTTCGTCGATGAGGATCCGGGCGCGCCGTCGCTGAGCGACCGTGAGCGGGAGATCCTCACGATGATCGCCGGCGGGTCGACCAACCGGGAGATCGCGAAGGCGCTGTTCCTCTCTCCCCATACGGTCAAGGAGCACACGAGCGCGCTGTACCGAAAGCTCGGTGCCCGCAACCGCGCGGAGGCCGTGCAGCTGGCGCAGCGGATCGGGCTTCTCTCCTGAGCGGGTAGCCCTGAGTGCATGCAGCGCATGCATGAAAGCGTGTCGGCGCGCGCGCTTCCCCACTCCACCGGCGCGCGCCGTCCGCGCCGGCTGCTAGTTGTGCGGCTCGGAGGAGAACTGAGGAGGAGATGGGGATGAACGTGCTCGGGATCGCACGGCTTACCGGCGCCCACGTGCTGCTGGTCTCGCCGCCGCGGCGCCAGACGCCGGGTTCGGCCGGCTTCTACCAGCCGCCGGACCCGCTTCC
>DAHVAB010000202.1 GCA_027314825.1 Solirubrobacterales bacterium | reverse complement strand
GCTTGGTCGTCGGCGCCGGCTTGGTCGTCGGCGCCGACGGCGCCGGCGGGGCCGTCCGGCTCGCCTCGACGCCCTTGGAGGTCGCCAGCACTTCGCCGGAGGGTCCCAGCGGCTGGACCTCGAGCCACGTCTTCGAGCTGTGGACCGGGATCTGCGTTTCGAAGCCGGTCGAGGGCACGGTGAGGATCGTGGTGAGCGGCTTGTCCTGGTTCCAGCCGAGGACTCGCCAGGAGGAGACGCCCGTGGCGCCGTTCCAGCTCGCGTACAGCTCGAGCTGATCGGTGCCGGTGCTCTGCGCAACGAGGGCGGGCGGCGTCTTCGGCATCCCTTTCCACGGAAAGCGGTATGCCCTGTAGGACTGGCCCGATGGCAGCTTGGCGTCGAAGAGGATCTGGCCATGCGCGCCGTATTCGGTCATGTATGGCTGGGCGCCCCAGCCGACGAAGGAGTCGCCGTTTGAGAGCAGCTGGTCGTTGCCCTGGCTGGCGGCGACCAGAGCGGGCGTGTGGAAGTCGTCGCCTATCAGTTCGACGGTGCGGTCCTTCCAGTTGATCTTCTCGCGCAGCACGCGCGACTGGTGGTGGACCTGCGGGGCGGCGCCGTCGTCGAAGATGGTGATCGTGTGGTTGGGCTGCCACTTCATGTCGTGCTGGTAGGCGGTCTGTGTCTGCGGGCCCATCTTGAAGGTCGATTTCTTGCCGCCGAGCGTCCAGATCACGTTGCCGTTGGAGTGGTTGATCTCGTAGCCGGCCCAGGTGTTGCGGGAGGAGATCAGGAAGTTTCCGTCGCCCCACGGGTCGAGCGAGATCGAGTTGACGTGGAAGTAGTCGAACGGCCAGTTCGGATTCTTCGACGGTTTGGAGTAGGAGTCGGTGAGCGGGACGTGGCCGTAGGCCTGCCATTCGAACATCACCAGGCCCGTCTTGATGTCGATCTCCTGGACGATCGGGTCGACGAGGCCGCCGTCGGGCGAGCCGTGGGCCGGGGTGAGGTTCGCGCGGACGAGGCTGTAGGCCGTCGTCCAGGCCTGGCCGTGAGGGGTGATCAGGAATTCGTGGAGGTCCGAGAAGTAGCCGTTTCCGGCCCTGATCTGCGCGATCTGTTCGTAGTGTTCGTTGTAGATCTCATCCACGCCGAAGCCGACGCCGATCGGCGGGATCTTGCCCTGCCACCAGATGAGCACTCTTTCGCCGTCGTATTCGGCCACCTTGAAGTCCATCGCATGGTCGGCGCTCGGGACTGGATGGAACCAGACGAGCTGCCCCTGGCTGTTGATGATGGTGGGCCCCCACTGGGCCGAGCCGCCGTTGAATGCGAAGAACACGTCTCCCGGGTTGGCTTCGGGGGAGCTCGCATCGACGGTGACCGCAGTCGGGTGGATGCCCGGTTCGGAGGGAAAGCTCTGCACGTCCGGGCCGCTGGTGGCGGCGGTGTGGGCTTCGTGCTTCGGGAACTGGTAGTTGCCGAAGTGGTGGGCGATCGTGAAGTCGGTCTGGATCTTCTGCTGGTGTCCGGCCGGGCCGACCTGTGCGGTGACCGTGACGTGCTCGCCTTCGCGGAAGGGCGCGCTCGGCAGGAAGCTCGCGCCTTCCGCGCTGTCGTAGGACTCCAGCTTGCCGCTGTGCCGTCCGGTGGCCGAGCCCGTCACGGTGACGTCGGAGATCTGGTTGGCCGGCACGCCGAGGAAGCTGATCTGAGTGTGCGCGGAGGCCTCCGGCGTGCCCGGCAGCGGCGAGATCGTGACGGGCGGCGCGCTCCCGGCGGAGTGGGCGGGGCGAGCGCGATCGCGGCTGCGGCCGTGATGGCCGGCGCGACTGCGCCGCTGCGTCCCGTGGGGCGACCGCCCGGCGGCGATGGCGTGCGCGGAGGACCCCGACTGCCGTCCGCTGTGAGCGGAGAGTGCGGCGGGGGCGGACAGGGAGCCGAGCAGCAGCGCCCCGGCCACAGCTGTCGCTGCGATCCTGGGCCTCTGCCACGTTGTTCGCCGCACAGCTTTCCGGTCCATGCTCTCTGCCTCCCCGTTCGGGGGCGCGCCTGCGGGGGGTGCGCCCAGAGCGACGGCACTCAGTCTAAGTGGATCGGGCTCCCGTCGCCTCGGCTCGGCGGGGCCGCACGCTGAAGCCTCTCACATCGCAGAATTGTTCTCAGCGGTTGGGAACACGTGAAGGGTGGATTTGTTGCGCGCCGTCGCACGCCGTCCGGGCCGCCCTGCGCTGGACGCCGTGAAGGATTTGTGAAAGCCTACCCCGGAGATGGGCATCTCCGCGGTGCACACGCTCAACCAGTTCCTGGTGCACAATCCCGGGATCGAGGGTCCGCTGGCGACCTACGAGCAGATCGCGGAGGCCCTCTTTCTGGGTGTGCTGCTGGTAGTGATCGCGCTCGCGCGGGGGACGGCGGGGATGACCTGGCGCCGGGCCTGCGTGGCGGCCGGCCTCAGCGCGGGCGTGGCGCTCGCCGTGGGCAAGGTGCTCTCGGTGATCGTCGACGAGAAGCGGCCGTTCGTCACCCATCCGGCGCTCGTGCACCTGTTCTTCCGTCACGCCGCCGATCCGGGCTTCCCGAGCGACCATGCGACGGCATCCTTCGCCATCGCGGTCGCGATCATGCTTCGCAACAGGCTGTGGGGCTCGATCGTGCTGCTCGCCGCGGCGATCCTCTCGGTCGGGCGCGTGATGCTGGGGTTCCACTACCCGATCGACATCATCGGCGGCGCCGTGATCGGCACCACGGCCGCACTGCTGCTCTGGCTGCCTCCGATCCGCCGGCTCGTGGATCGGATCTCCGACTTCGCCGGCGGCCTCTGGGACGGGCTGGTGGACCGGTTGCTCGGGCGGCGGCAGGTCGGCGCCAGCGCCTGAGGGTCGGTCGGGCCTGCAGCCGGCGGTCGGGCCTGCAGCCGGCGGTCGGGCCTGCAGTCGGCGGTCGGGCCTGCAGCCGGCGGCCAGGCCTGCCCTGCGGCCGGCGGTCGGGTCTGCCTGCAGCCGCCAGTCGTGTTGGTCCTTCGGCCTGCGCCTGCGTCTGCCCTTCAGCCGACGGCCGGGTCGGCGCCCAGGCGCAAATCCGGCTCATCGCCCCCCGGTGGCACATGCGCCTGAGCGCGCCGGTTCTGCTCCGCCGGCGGCACCGAATTGACGCTCGCCGCCCGGTGCCGGCGCGGCATCCACCATCATGGGTGGTCCTATGGATGGCCGCAGCGAGCAGCCGCGCCGGTCGAGACGGCGCGCGAGGATGTTCGAGACCCGCAGCCAGTCGTGGCGCGAAGTGGGCCTGCTGCGGCAGATCAGTCCTGGCGCGCTGCGGCGTGCGCGAATCGAGGTGCTCCTGTTCGTGCCTCTGTTCGCGGGCATCGTCTATGTCTACGACCGCTTCGTGCGAGGCGCCAACGGCCCGCTGAAGAAGCTGGGGGTGCCCATCCTCCCGGTCCAGATCGTCGCGGTGCTCGTTCTGGTCGCCCTCGGCTGGGTGATCGCGCGAGCCGCGGGTCGAATCCTCGGGCCGGCCCTCTTCAGGCGCATGGAGCCGGCGACAGCGGGCACCGTCGGCTTCCTGATCAGGCTGATCACCCTGCTCGCCTCGCTGTGGGTCGCCCTGCGGATCCTCGGCCTGGAAGAGCGGACGCTCGCGATCGGGGGCGCGGTCGCTGCGGTGATCCTCGGCCTTGCCGCCCAGCAGACCCTCGGCAACGTGATCGCGGGCACGGTGATGCTGAGCACCAGGCCGTTCCGGGTGGGCGACGAGGTCCGCCTTCAGGGCAGCACGCTTGGCGGCCCGATCGATGGGGTGGTCAGCTCGCTCGGCCTCTTCTACACGACGTTCGAGAAGGACCGCGGGCTGATACTCATCCCCAACGGGGTCGTGATGAACGCACTCGTGATCTCCGGCGACGTGTCCGAGCTCGACGCCCAAGGATCTCCGGCGGGAGGCGCGGCAGGCCAGGCGGGGGCTGCTCGCCCGCAGGAGGCTGGGGCCGATGGATCTCAGGCGGGGCTGGCCGGCTCGCGGCCGGGCGAGCGGGCACCGCAGGCGGGTGCGTCCGGATCGCAGGCCGGCGGTCGGGCACCGCAGGCGGGTGAGCCGGGAGCGCAGGCGGGTGGACGGGCACCGCAGGCGGGTGAGCCGGGAGCGCAGGCGGGTGGACGGTCACCGCAGGCGGGTGCGCCGGGAGCGCAGGCCGGTGGACGGTCACCGCAGGCCGGCGAGCCGGCGACTCAGCGCCCGCCCGATCCGAGCGCGTAGCGGAGAAAGAGATGCGAGTCGTGCTCATGCACGCTCAGCAGGCGCATGCGCCGCGGCGAGGAGAGCTCGGGCCCCGCTGTGATCCGGAGCTCCTCGCGCCCTCCGCCAAGCTTCGGCGCGACGCAGAGGAAGAGCTCGTCGACGAGCCTTGCCGCGAACATCTCGGCTGCCAGGTGCGGGCCGCCCTCGCAGAGCAGCGTTCGCACCCCGTGCTCGTCGTGCAGCGCGGCCAGAGCCGCGGGGAGGTCGAGGCGTCCCTCGCGCACCGTGCGTACGTAGCGAACGTTCGCAGTCAGCCCGGAGACCGTGCCCTCGGCCGGGGTGAGGATCGCGATCTGCGCCAGCGGCTCGGCCAGCAACGGCACCTCGGTGGGGTCGAGCGCGAGGCTCTCTGTGGCGATGCAGGCCAGCGGCTGCTCCGGCAGCCCGCGCAGCATCCGCTGCCGGCGGTCGGCCTCGTCGCGCAACAGGCGGGCGTAGCGCTCCGCGCGAGCGGTGCCGGCGCCCACGAGGATCGCGTCCACGAGCGTGCGCAACCCGTGCAGCAGCTCGCTGTCGGCCCGGTCGCCGATCGGCCCGGAGCGGCCGCCGATGCTCGCCCTCCCGTCGGCCGTGCTCGCCATGTTCAGGATGAGCAGCGGCCGCCCGGCAGCCGCCGCGCGCTCTGCGCCGGCGTCCAGCTGCGGAGCCAGCTCGTCGAGGATCTCGCCCACCGATCGCGTCGCGGAGGCGGGCGTCGTCGCCGCCGGCAGCAGCCGTCTGAGAAGGACGCTGGGGGAGCGGGAAGCCTCGA
>DAHVAB010000201.1 GCA_027314825.1 Solirubrobacterales bacterium | reverse complement strand
AGCGCTGGCGGGGTGCGCCGGCCAACGGCCGGCGACGCGGTCAGGGCAGTTTCGAGACGTCGACGGCGTTGGCGGGCGCGCTCACCGACACCGGCCCGTTCCAGTTCTTGAACGTGACCTTCCCGCCTTCGGATCCGGTGCGAGAGAACTGCACGGGGTAGGGCTTGCCTGTGAGCGCAACGTACAGCGTGCCGCCGCTCGCGCTCTTGACCGCGATCGCTTCCTGGCCGTTTACGGTGCTCGTCGAGCCCTTTGACAGCTTGTTGTGTTCGCCGAGGGCGCTCTCCAGCAATGAGGGCAGTTCGGTGAGCGAGCCGATGCTCGCGAGCTGGCTGCCGGTGACGGGCAGCTTCACCCACTTGCCTTCCAACAGCTTGGCCGCTTCGCCGGCGCCGAAGTGGCGATACAGCGAGGAGTCCCCCTTTATGTACAGGCTTTCGCCGATGCGGATCAGCTGCACGACGAACCCCTCCTCGGCGATGGTGCCCTTCGCGGCTTTCTGCTGCTCGTCGATCTGCAGGTCCAGAGTCAGGCTCACCCCGGACGACCTCGCAACACCCGAGACGGTCACGCTGTGCGCGCTTTCCGCAGCCGACCTCGCCGCCGCCGCGATCTGATCGGCCGACTTGGCCTCCACTCCGTTCCCGGACGAGCCGCCGCAGCCGGCGATCATGGTCCCGGCCAGGGCGATGGCGCAGAGTGTGGACGGCACGGCTCGCAGACGCATGGACCGTCGGATCGTACCCGACGGCCCGGCCGGCACGATCGCACGGGACGCCGGCCCCTTCGCGCCCCGCCGCAGGCGAGCGGCTTCGCCCGCCCCGCCGCCACGCGCCCAGGCCTCAAGTTTTTCCGGAATCGGTCGATTCGGACGTTGGAGCCTTGTATGGCGGGCACCGTTCGCGACGGCGCCAGCCGTGCAGAAGGGTTCCAACGGTGCCGGTCCGCCCGGGCGGACCGCAGCACGAACACGATAGGGCCAACTCAAGGACGGAGATTGTCGGCGCGGGGATTGAGCGAGGTCGCCTCTGGAGGCCCGTCGAGACGGGAGGGGTCGCCTGCGCGCCTGGCCCGAGCGCTCCGCCGCGGCCTGATCGGCCTCTTCGCCGAGCGCGCGCAGCCGGGGCTGGCCCGGCTCGCCGGACCAGGCATCCGCGACGGCTCCAGCGCTGCCGGATCCAGTGCGCCGGACGGCGGGCGCCCCCGCGGGGCAGACGCCGCCGCAGGCGGCGGGGCACCCGCCGGGAGCACGGCTCATGCCGCTGGCTCCACGGGCACCGGAGGCCGCTCGCAAGGCGGGGGCGGAGACCCAAGCACGGGTCGCGCCGGCGGCTCCACGGGCACCGGAGGCCGCTCGCAAGGCGGGGGCGCCCCCGCGGGCGGACCATCGCCGCGCGGGCCGGAGCGGGGACCGGCCCGGCCGCGCATCGGCTGGGCGATGCGATGGGGGGCGCCGCTCGTCCTGATCGGCGTCGCCTCGATCGCCGTGCTCGTCGCCAGGCCCTCCGCGCCGGTCATCGCCGCGCTCGCCGCGCTGCTCGCATGCATCTGCGTCGTGATCGGCTGGCTGGTAGGCGAGGAGCGCCGGGCTGAGCTGCGACGCGAGATCGAGCGCCGCAGCCACGAGCTGACGCGAGCGCTCTCCGAGCTGGAGATCGCCCAGGCGGAGACGGTGCGCCGCCTCTCGATGGCGGTCGAGTTCCGCGACGAGGACACGGGCGCCCACATCGAGCGAATCGGCCGCTTCTCCCAGCTGCTGGCAGAGCAGCTGGAGATGGACCCCGAGTTCTGCGAGCGTCTCAGCCACGCCGCCCCGCTGCACGACGTCGGCAAGGTGGCGATCCCGGACGCGATCCTGCTCAAGCCCGGCCCGCTCACCGCGCAGGAGCGCTCGATCGTCGAGACCCATGCCGAGGAGGGTCACCGCCTGCTCCGCGGCTCCTCCTCCTCCATCCTCGACCTGGCCGCCACGATCGCGCTCAGCCACCACGAGAAGTGGAACGGGACCGGCTACCCGCGCGGCCTGATCGGAGAGGAGATCCCGATCGAGGGGCGGATCGTCGCGATCGCCGACGTTTTCGACGCGCTCACCACCGACCGCGTCTACAGGAAGGCCTTCTCGGTGCAGGAGGCGGTCGCGATGATGACCGCCCAGCGCGGCAGGCACTTCGACCCGGCCCTGCTCGACGCGTTTCTGGAGGTCCTCGGCAGCTCGGGGCCCGACGCCAAGCGGCGCCAGAGCGTGGACCCGCATCAGCTGGCGCAGGAGATCTTCGAGCGCTACGCGGCCGCGATCGAGCGCGGCGACGCGGAGACGGCCGAGGGCGTCGTCGCCCAGGCGATCGAGGACGGCGTGCCGACAGGGACGATCCACGAGGAGGTGATCGCCGGCGCGATGCGGCGGATCGCGGAGCTCGCCGAGCACGGCGAGATCGACGCCCGCGCCGAGCAGCTGGCGACCGGCATCAGCCGTCGGATCCTTGCCACCATGCACCGCTACATGCTGCGCGGCGCGGAGCCCACCCGGGAGCGGATCCTGATCGCCGGCGTCGGCCGCGATGAGCGCTCCCTCTCGCTGCAGATGATCCACGACCAGCTCGCCTGCGCCGGCTACCGGACCGCGATCGAGAAGAGCGTCACCGCTGAACGGCTGCAGACCCTCCTCCACAGCCACCGCCCCGAGCTGATCGTGCTCGGTGGAGGTGAGAGCGCGGGGGACGAGGCTGCGATCGAAGAGCTCCTCGACGCGCTGCAGGCCGAGCGGCCCGGCGTGCCGGTGGCGCTCGGCGTCGGGGCGGCGCCCGAGCGGCTGCGCAGGGACCCGGCGATCCGCCTGATCGATCGCATCGACGAGGCCGTGGGCGCCGTGGAGTCGATGCTGGCGGCTCGCGAAGGCATCCTCAGCTAGATTCCCGGCGCATGGGAAAGACAGCGATCGTCACCGGCGGAGCCGGCTTCATCGGCTCGCATCTCGTCGACGCCCTTGTCGGGCAGGGCTGGCAGGTCACCGCGATCGACGACCTTTCATCCGGCAAGCGGGAGAACCTCAACGCGGCGGCGAGCCTGCGTGAGATCGACATCGTGGACGGGGAGGCGCTCGCAGAGGCGATCGAGCAGGAGCGGCCGAGCGCGGTCTGGCACCTGGCCGCCCAGGCGAGCGTCACCGCCTCGGTCGCCGACCCCCGCCGCGACCTCCTGGTGAACGTGCTCGGCACGCTCAACGTCCTGGAGAGCGCCAACCGGCTCGGGGTCCCCGTCGTCTTCACGTCCACCGGCGGCGCGCTCTACGGCGACCGCGCGCCCCTGCCCACCTCCGAGCAGCAGATCCCGGAGCCGCTCGCCCCCTACGGCGCATCCAAGTGGGCCGCGGAGGCCTACGTGCGAACCTGGTCGGCCTCTTCGCAGGTCCCGAACGCCGTCTGCCGGCTTGGCAACGTCTACGGCCCGCGCCAGAGCCCTCACGGCGAGGCGGGGGTGGTCGCGATCTTCAGCCACCACCTGCACGCCGGCAGGACGCCGAAGATCTACGGCCACGGCAAGCCGACTCGCGACTACATTCACGTCTCAGACGTGGTAGCGGCCCTGATCGCATGCTCCGGCAGGAGTGGCGCGTTCAACATCGCGACCGCGACGGAGACCGATGTGATCACCCTGTGGCAGCAGCTGCAGGCCATCGCCGGCACCGAGATCGAGCCGCAGCTGGCCGACCTGCGACCGGGCGAGCTGCAGCGCAGCTGCCTGGACATCGGGCTCGCCGAAAGCGAGATCGGATGGCGGCCGCAGGTGCAGCTCGCCGACGGTCTCCGCGAGACCTATCAGGCGCTCGTCGCAGAATTCGAGAGTCGCGACGGCCTTCCCAACTGAGCCGCAGCGCGGCTACCCGGCGGGCGGGCCGGCCGGCTCGGCCTCGGCGTCCGCTGCAGACGCGCGATCGCCGTTCTTCGCGCCGGCGGCGCGAGCCCTCCTCTTCGGCTTCGGCGCGTCGCCATCATCGCCAGCCCCACCGTCGCCGTTCGCGCTCGCGCTGCGCCTTCGCTTCTTGGACGCCACGCCGGCGGCTCCACGATCGCCTTGGAGGCTGACGCTGCGCCGTGGCTTCGCGGACGCTCCGTCGGCGGCACCATCCTCGCCGCTCGCGCTCGCGCTGCGCCTCGGCTTCGCGGACACTCCACCTTCACTGTCGCCGTCGCCCCCACTGCCACCATCGCCGTTCGCGGACACGCCGGCGCGGCGGCGCCCGCCTCTACGCGGGCGTGGAGCGGAGGCGGGCTGCTCGGTCGCGCCGTTCGGGGACGGCTCCGCCTCCCGGCCCCCTGAAACGCCAGCCTGATCTGGCTCGATGGCGAGCGCTCCAGCGTCGGCGGCCGGGCGCGAGCCGCCGGCCTGCGCCGCCTCGGCCTCCGGCACGACCGTCTTCTTGCGTTTGCGCCGCGCGCCTTTGGCGCGCCGCTTGGGGAAGTTGCGAAGCAGCTCCCTGGCGAGCGCCTGCGGCTTGCGAGACATCCGCGTCCGCGCGCCGCGCAGCACCTCCTCCGCCTCCGGCGTATGCGCGAGCGCGGCGGCCAGCAGCGCCGCCGCCAGCCGGCGGTCCTGCTTGCGGGCGGCCTGCACGAGCCTCCTCGCGTTGCGTGCATGTGCGGCGCCGGCCGAGTTGACGAGCAGGCCCAGCAGCCGCTTGGTCTCCGGCCAGCGCTGGACGGCATACTCCTCATGCACCTCCCGCGTGTACTCGGCCATCCGCCAGATCCACGCATTGGCCTGATCACGCCGGCCGATCCGCTTCTCGGCCAGCGCCCGCAGCATCACCTTCACCCCGTCCCTGCGCTCCTCCCGTGGCCAGGATCCGATGATGTCGACCGCCCTGTCGAAGGTGTCGGGATCCTTCAGCGAGGCGACGTCGGTCAGAGCCCGCAGCCGCAGCTGGGCGGCCTTGTTGCGCTGCGCCGCATTTATCAGGAACGTGCCACGCAGCTCGCCGGTGCGATCGAAGTGCATCATCGCCCGCGCCTTGCGCCAGCCGCCGGGCGCCACCCGCGCTCCGGCCAGAGCCGCCCAGCCGTACTGCTCTTCGCTGTCCAGGTTCTCCACAGCGATCCGCCAGAGCTCCCGTTCGA
>DAHVAB010000200.1 GCA_027314825.1 Solirubrobacterales bacterium | reverse complement strand
CGCAGCCGCCAGGCCCGGCCGTGCCGCCAAGCTCGACGCAAGGAAGGAACGCACATGCCCTCCGCCACTCGCCGTGCTCCGCGCCGCCCCAGCAGAGGCGGCGGGCCCCGCCCGAGCCATCCGCTCAGTGCCCGCCCGAGCCATCCGCTCAGTGCCCGCCCGGGCCGGCTGCTCAGTGCCCGCCCGGGCTCACCGCGCGGCGCCCGTCCAACCATCGCCGCCGTCGTGCTCTGCGCCTGCTGCGCCGTGACGCCCGCCCTGTCCGCGGCCGCGACGGTCAAGCCGATCAAACGCTCCTACACGGTCACCGTCAGGAAGGGCGCGCTCGCCCACGGCAACACCGTGATGGCGAGGGTCAAGGTGCTCAATCCGGAAATGAAGGTATCGGGATGGTGGAGCCGGCGAACCGTCGCCAGGGTGGTGCGCAAGGGCGTCAACAACGGCTACCAGATGCCCTATGCCAGCGAAGGCTACCGGTGCACGCCAACGGTGAAAGCGAAGCAGACGAGGTTCACCTGCAGGCTGCGGGGCGCAGATGTGCCGACGATGGTGACCCTCACCTACGCCGTCAGGTACCGCGGCTGACCGTGCCGCGCGACTGAGCGGGCGGCCGTCAGCTGCGCCCGGCGAGCGCGGCTGGCGCGCCGCCCAGCGAATCGCTGGAGCGTTGCTGAGGCAGCCCCTCGGTGGCCGCCTCGAACTCCTCGAAGCTCGGCGCGATGACCGTCGTCTCGAAGGTGCCGCGCACGGCGTCCAGCGTCTTCAGGCCCTCGCCGGTGATCACGAGCACGACCCGCTCGTCCGGGTCGATGTCCCCGGCCTGGGCGAGCCTGCTCAGCACCGCCGTGCTGACGCCGCCCGCCGTCTCGGTGAAGATGCCGGTCGTCTGGGCCAGCAGTGCGATCCCGTCCCTGATCTCATCGTCTGAGACGGCATCGATCCCGCCGCCGCTCTCGCGTGCGAGGTCGAGGGCGTAGGGGCCGTCGGCGGGGCTGCCGATCGCCAGCGACTTGGCGATCGTCTGCGGCTTGACCGGACGGCAGACCTGCTCGCCGGCAGCGTAGGCGTTGGCGACCGGGGCGCAGCCCTCCGCCTGAGCGCCGTTCATGCGCGGCAGATCGCCCTGCAGCAGTCCGATCTCGCGCCACTCCGAGAAGCCCTTGGCGAGCTTCGTGTAGAGCGAGCCGGAGGCGATCGGGGCGACGACGCGATCCGGCAGCTCGAAGCCGAGCTGCTCGGCGATCTCATACGCCAGCGTCTTGGAGCCCTCCGCGTAGTAGGGGCGCAGGTTGATGTTCACGAACGCCCAGTCGCGCTCGGCGGATATCTCGGTGCACAGACGGTTGACGTCGTCGTAGTTGCCGTCGATCGCGATCACCTTCGTGCCGTAGACGCCGGTGGCGAGCACCTTCTGCTCCTCCAGGTCGGCGGGGATCAGCACGTAGGAGTCGAGGCCGAGCGCAGCCGCGTGGGCGGCGACCGAATTGGCGAGGTTGCCGGTGGAGGCGCAAGCGAGCACCTCGAAGCCGAGCTCCCGCGCCCGGGCGGCGGCGACCGAGACGACCCTGTCCTTGAAGGAGTGGGTGGGATTGGCGGCATCGTTCTTGACCCACACCTCGCGCAGGCCGAGCCGCTTGGCCAGCCGGTCCGCGCGGATCAGCGGGGTGCAGCCGGTCGGAAGCCCGACGCGGGAGGCCAGCCGGCCGGACGGGCCGGGAGGGCCGCTCACCAGCGGCAGGAAGTCGGCATAGCGCCACATGTTCTGCGGCCCGCCCTGGATCCGCCGGCGCAGCTCGCCGACGTCGCGGCCGATCTTCTCGTAGTCGTAGGCCGCCTCCAGCGGTCCGAAGCACCTCTCGCAGACGTAGCGCGCCTCTAGCGGATACTCGGCCTTGCAAGCCTTGCACTGAAGGTGTGTCACAGCCATCGAAGCTCCTTTGTCGCCTTGCCGCTTCGTGTGGCATAAGACGTGAAGCCCGCCACACATCTATCTGGAATTGGCACCTTCCCGCTGCGGTACGGTGGTTGCCGGGGCTTCAAAGGGCCAGTCCCTCCACCCCTCTGGATGTGTCCAGCTGTGTGCTGCCCGCACAGTATACCAGCGGGTCAGACGCCTCGCAACCGGCGTGGCTGCTCACCGGCGAGGCCGGATCCGCCCCGGCGGTCGGCGAGCGTGCGCGCAGCCATCCGGGCGGGCCTGCGCGGACTACTCGCCGGCGACGCCCGGCGTGACGCGATAGGCGTCGAAGACCGACTCCGTGTTGCGCAGGCGCGTGATCGCGCTCTTGAGCGTGTGCGTGTCGGCCACCTCGACGACGAACCGGTTCTTGACCATCGGCGGATTGGAGAGGCAGCGCGCCTCCAGGATGTTGGTGCCCGACTCGGAGAAGACGCGCGAGAGGTCCTCCAGCAGCCGGTGGCGATCCCAGGCGTCGACCTGCAGCTCGACGATGAAGGAGCTCTGCTGCTCGCCTTCCCAGGAGACCCTGGTAAACCGTTCCGGGTTGCGCCGCAGCAGCGCCACGTTCGGGCAGTCCTCGCGGTGGATCGTGATGCCGCGCCCCAGCGAGATGTAGCCGACGATCGGGTCGCCCGGCACCGGCCGGCAGCACTTGGCCAGGCGCAGCATCACATCCTCGACGCCCTGCACCCGGATCCCGTACTGCCCGGATGAGCGGGTGCTCTGCCTGCGCGAGCGTCCCACCTTCAGCAGGTCGCCGGCGGCGGTGGCCTGATCGGCCGCCTCGCCCTGCTTGAGGCGTGTGAGCACCTTGGCGACGACCACCTTCGGGGAGACCTTCGCGCTGCCGAGCGCGATGTAGAAGTCGTCGGCCTTGCGGTAGCCCATCTCCCGGATCACGTCGGCGAGCAGGCCGGAGCCGGTGATCCGCTGGGCCGGCAGCCCCTGCTTCTTGAGGTGCTGCTGGAGCGCCTCGCGACCGGCGTGCTCGGTGTCCTGGCGGGTCTCCGCCTTGAAGAACTGCTTGATCTTGTTGCGCGCCCTGGTCGTCTTGACCAGCGCCAGCCAGTCTCGGGAGGGTCCGCGGTCACGCTTGGAGGTGAGGATCTCGACGATGTCCCCGGAGCGCAGCTCGCAATGCAGCGGCACGATCTTGCCGTTGACGCGCGCGCCGACGCAGCGGTGACCTATCTCGGTGTGAACCTCGTAGGCGAAGTCGAGCGGCGTGGCCCCCGCGGCCAGCGACTTGACCTCGCCCTTCGGCGTGAAGACGTAGACCTCATCCTCGAAGAGGTCGCTCTTGAAGCTCTGCATGAACTCGCCCGGATCGGAGAGGTCCTTCTGCCAGTCGATGATCGAGCGCAGCCACTTCTGCTTGGCCTCGCCGCCCGGCCCGCCGCGGCGCTCGCCGGCACCCGAGCCGGAGCCGCCGCCACCGCCTCGCTGGCCGACCTTCGAGCGGCCCTGCTTGTACATCCAGTGCGCGGCCACCCCGTACTCGGCGACTTCGTGCATGTCGTGGGTGCGGATCTGGATCTCCAACGGCCGGCCCTGCGGCCCGATGATCGTCGTGTGCAGCGACTGGTACATGTTGAACTTGGGCATCGCGATGAAGTCCTTGAAGCGGCCGGGCAGCGGCTTGAAGAGCGCGTGGATCGCGCCGACCGCGGCGTAGCAGTCCTTCACCGACTCGACCGTGACCCGCATCGCGGTCAGGTCGTAGATCTCGTTGAACTCCTTGCCCTTGTGGGTCATCTTCGAGTAGATCGAGTAGAAGTGCTTGGCCCGGCCTGAGATCTGCGCCTCGATTCCCAGCGAGCGCAGCTCGCGCGCCAGGTACTCGCCGGCCTCGGCCACGTAGCGCTCGCGCTCGGCGCGCTGCTGGGCGACCAGCCCCTTTATCTCCTGGTACTTGCGGGGGTGCAGGGTGGCGAATGCGAGATCCTCCAGCTCCCACTTCATGGCGTGGATGCCGAGCCGGTGCGCGATCGGCGCGTAGATCTCCAGCGTCTCCTTCGCCTTCTCGATCTGCTTCTGCTTCGGCAGCGCCTCGATCGTGCGCATGTTGTGCAGGCGGTCGGCCAGCTTGATCAGGATCACCCGTTCGTCGGTGGCCATCGCGACGACCATCTTTCGGAAGTTCTCGGCCTGCGCCTCATCCCGGGAGGTGAACGTGATCCCGGTCAGCTTGGTGACGCCGTCGACGATCGTCGCGATCGCATCGCCGAAGCGCTCGCGCACCTCCTCGATCGAGGCGGTCGTGTCCTCGACGGTGTCGTGCAGCAGCGCGGCGCAGAGCGTCTCGGTGTCCAGGCGCATCCCGGCGCAGATCCGCGCGACTCCCACCGGATGAACGATGAAGTCCTCGCCGGAGCGCCGCCGCTGGTCGGCGTGATGCTCGCATGCGAAGACGAAGGCCTCTTCCACGCGACCGCGGTCGATCTGCACCGAGCTGCCGGGCGCGTGCTCGGAGACGATCGCGAACAGGTCACCGAGCAGTCGCCGCTCCAGGTCGGTCAGCTCGGGCCGTGTCGCGCCCGCCGGCAGCGTGCCCTGGGGGTGCTCCACGCTCGCCTGCCCGGGTGTCCCGATCGGATCGGCATCTGTGCTCATACACACAGGTTACGGAAGGGCAAGCGCCATTTGAACCTGTGCACCGGGCTCATCATCTGGCGGCCCGTTCTGCGCGACGGCGTCCGGCTCACCATCCGACACCCCGCCCTGCGCGACGGCACCCGGCTCACCATCCGACACCCCGCCCTGCGCAACGGCACCCGGCTCACCATCGGGCGGGCCGCCCCGCGCGCCGGTGGCCTCGGTGTCGGCGTCCTGCGCGACAGCGTCCCGCGCGACGGCCTCCTGCTCGGCATCGGCCGCCACCGCGTGGCGGAGCACCAGCCGCGGCTCGACGACGCCCTTCCACTCGTTGACCTCCAGCGTGAAGGTGGCGTGGACGCTCACGCCCTCGGCGACCGGCAGCCGTCCTTCGCACCCGAATGCGACCGCGCCCGCGTGCGCGTCGCCGCTTCGCACCTGGAAGCGCACGTGCTTACCCTGGCCCATCTTTCGCGCGTGCGCGAAGATGGCGTCCCGGCAGAGCAGGCGCGGCGTCGGATTTCCGGCGCCGAAGGGCGCTAGCCGCCGCAGCTCCTCGGCCAGCTCCAGCGTCA
>DAHVAB010000001.1 GCA_027314825.1 Solirubrobacterales bacterium | reverse complement strand
GGCCGGGCACCAGCCGGCCGCGCGACCGAGGATCAGCACCGGCGTGGGCGGCGCCACGGCCGGATAGGTGCCATTGGAGCAGGAGGTCCCATGCTGGAGCTACGCGATCTGGTCAAGCACTACCCGGCGATCGGTGGGGAGCCGGTGCGGGCGGTGGACGGCGTCTCCCTAGAGGTGGCTCCCGGCGAAATGGTGGCCCTCTACGGGCCGAGCGGCTCGGGCAAGACGACCCTGCTGCTGATGGTCGCCGCGCTGCTGGCGCCCACCAGCGGCAAGGTGCTGGTCGGCGGACGCGACGTCTCCGACCTCTCCGAGCGGGAGGCCTCGCGCTACCGCCTCTCCGAGCTCGGCTTCGTGCGCCAGAACTTCGACCTGCTGCCGGGCGTGAGCGCTCTGGACAACGCCGTGCTCAAGCTTCTGAAGACGACGCGCTGGCGGGAGGCGCACGCACGCGTGCGCCCGCTGATGGAGCGCCTCGGCCTCGGCGAAAGGCTGGCCCACCGCTCCGAGCTGCTCTCGATGGGCGAGCGACAGCGGGTGATGATCGCCAGAGCGCTATCGACCGAGCCGCAGCTGCTGCTCGCCGACGAGCCGACCGGCAGCCTGGACACCCAGCGCAGCCGCGAAGTGCTCGACCTGCTGCGCGGGATCAGCCATGAGAGAGGGGTGGCGATCGTCCTGGTCAGCCACGATCCCCAGGCTGCCACCTACGCCGACCGGGTCCACTCGCTGCGCGACGGCAAGCTGCTCGCCCACGAGCCGGACAAGGACTACGTGGGCGTGGCACTGCAGTGAGCGGGCAGAGACGGTGAGAGTCCGCAACGTCCTTCACCTCTACCGCGTGCGCCTGCGGGCGCGGGCCCTCCAAGAGCTCTTCGCGGTGATCGGGATCGCCGCCGGCGTGGCCCTGCTGTTCGCCTCCCAGGTCGCCTCGCGGAGCCTCTCCAGCTCGATCGGCACCCTCAACTCGGGGATCGTCGGAAGCGCGAAGCTGGAGCTGGTCGCACACTCCGCGCAGGGCTTCTCCGAGCACCTGCTCGGCGAGGTCCGCCACACCGCAGGCGTGAAGGTGGCAGCGCCGCTGCTGGAAGTGGGCGCGCAGGTGAGGGGGCCGCACGGCAGCGAGTCGGTCGAGCTGGTCGGCGCCGACGGGAGCCTGAAGCAGCTCCACGGCGAGCTGGTCCGGAAAACGAGCCTGAACCCGTTCGCCGGCTTCGGCGCCGTGGTGATCCCCGCCCCGGTCGCAAAGCAGATCGGCGTGGTGAAGTTCGGCAAGATGATGACCTTCTCGGTCGGCGCTCAGACCACCGAAGCGGCGCTCTATCAGCAGCTTTCCGCCAAGCAGATCGGCCCGCTCATCAGCAGTCCAATAGCGGTCGCGCCGCTCAGCTTCGCCCAGGAAATCGACGGCTACGGGCAGACTGTCAGCCGGATCCTCGTCGAGCCGGCGCCCGGGCAGACGGCCGCGGTGCGATCGCGCCTGCAGCGAATCGCCGGCGGCGGGATCGGGGTGGAGCCGGCCACCTACGACGAAACCCTGTTCGCCCGGGCCGCCGAAGCCACCGACCAGTCGACCAATCTCTTCGCAGTGATCAGCGCCCTGGTCGGATTCCTCTTCGCATTCAACGCCATGCTGCTCACGGTCCCGCAGCGGCGGCGCCTGATCGCCGATCTGCGCCGGGACGGCTACACCCCGCGCGCAGTGATCGCGGTGCTGCTGCTGGACGCGATCGCTCTCGGAGCGATCGGCAGCCTGGTCGGCCTGCTGCTGGGCGAGGAGCTCTCCCTTCACCTCTTCCACTCGACCCCCGGCTACCTCACCTCCGCCTTCGCGATCGGCGCCCAGC
Organism: Solirubrobacterales bacterium; assembly: GCA_027314825.1. GTDB lineage: Bacteria > Actinomycetota > Thermoleophilia > Solirubrobacterales > Solirubrobacteraceae > Palsa-744. Next base: position 33,032 of record DAHVAB010000001.1, on the reverse strand, counting down.
GGGTGGTCGGCTGGCAGAGCGTGGCGATCGCGGTCGGCGGCGGGATGGGGGCCGCCTGCGTGGCGGTTCTCAGCCCGTTCCGGGACATCGTCTCACGCAACCCGCTCGCGGCGATCACCCCGCGCGAGGGCTCACACCTGGCGCGCACCGGCCTGCTCGGCGCGCTGGGCGCAGCGCTGCTGGCAGCCGCGGTGGCGATCCTGATCGCCGACCCGGCGCAGGCCGTGCTGGCGATGGTGGTCCTCACCGCCTCCATGCTCGCACTGCTGCCGATCCCACTCGCGCTGGCGCTCGCAGCCGTGAGACGGATCGCTCCGATGATCGTGAGCGCCGTGCCGCACGTGGCGGTGATGGAGCTGCGCGCCGGCTACGCGCGGGCGCTCGCGATCGCGGCGACCGGCGCGATCGCGGTATTCGGCAGCGTCGCGATCCAGGGCGCCCACGGAGACCTCCTGCACGGCCTCGATAACGCAGCCAGCGAAACCAACGCGCTCACCGGCCTCTGGGTCGCCCCGGCAGGCTCATACGACCGCCTGCTCACCGCGCCCTTCCACCCCGGATCGCTCGCAACCAAGCTGCGCGGCGTGCCCGGCGTACGGGCGGTCGAAGCCTACCGCGGAGGCTTTCTGGATATGGGGCCACGGCGAGTATGGGTGCTCGCCCCGCCGGCGGCGGCGGACCCGATGATCCCCGCCACCCAGCTGACGGAAGGCGGCGCCAGCCGGGCCGCAGAGCTGGTGCGCGGCGGCGGATGGGCGATCGTCTCCGGCGCGATCGCGAAAGAACTGCACCTGCATCTCGGCTCCTCATTCACCCTGCCCTCACCCAACCCCACCCGGCTGCGGGTGGCGGCGCTCTCCACCAACATCGGCTGGGCGCCCGGAGCCGTGATCATGAGCTCCGCCCAGTACGAGCGCTCCTGGGGCAGCCCCGCTCTGGCCGCCTACGACGTGCTTCTGAGGCCGGGCGCCTCGCCGCCACAGGTGGCCTCGGGGGTGCGCGCCGCGCTCGGGCCGCACACGGGGCTCGCGGTGCAGAGCGCCACGGCTCGCGCCGAACAGCTGCGCGCTGTCACCCGTCAGGGGCTGGCCCGCCTCTCACAGATCGCCACGCTGATCCTGATCGCCGCCGTGCTGGCGATGGCGGCGGCGATGGGCGCGATGATCTGGCAGCGCCGGCCCCGCCTGGCGAAGCTGAAGCTGGAGGGGTTCTCACCGTCGGAGCTGTGGCGAACGGTGGTGCTCGAGAGCCTCATCCTGCTCGGAGCCGGCTGCATCACCGGCGCGCTCATGGGGCTGCTCGGCCAGCAGCTGCTGGACAGGGCGCTCGCCAACGTGATCAACTTCCCGGTCGTCTACTCGGTGGGCGTCCTCTCCGCGGTCGTGAGCCTCGGGCTCGTCACCGCCGCGGCGGTGGCGATCATCTCCGCTCCCGGGTTCTTCGCCACCAAGGTCCCGGCGGGACTGGCGCTGCAGGACTGAGAACGCACAATGACTCCACAACACTCCCCTATTTCTCAAACACGGAGGGCTAGATGAGAGACTCGTTTCACAGCAACATGGAGAGGCCCGTAGGCTCGCGCGCGGTGCCCGCGCGGCGCGGTCTCGCCCTCGCGACCTGCGCCACCGCGGCATGCCTGCTCGCGTTCGGCGGCCCCGCCTCCGCGTTGGCGTCGCGCTCGAACCATAAGCGCAGCCGCTCCAGGAGCGCATCGTCCTCGATGTACATCAAAGAGTCGGCGAAACTCAGTCGCGTCGGCCGTGCGCACGGGTTCGATCTCAACGAGCGGGGAACCGTCAACGGCACCATCAAAGGCACGATCTACCTCCAGCTGCACGTGACCTCCACGAAAAGCGTGAGCGCGACGGTGAGGGTGTACCCCCGCGGCAGCTCATTGACAGGCGTGGGCAAAGGCTCCTACGGCGTGCGCGGAGCCAACGCCAGCTTCACCGGCTCGATGTCGATCACCGGCGGATCCGGGAGCTTCAAGGGCGCGCACGGCAACGGCCTGACATTCAGCGGATCGATCAAACGCGGCAACGACTCGATGACCGTGTACGTCTCCGGCCGGCTCGACCGCTAGCGCGCCACAACCAGGACAATGGGTACAGGGTCCATGCGGCACACCATCACCAACTCCACGCGGAGCGCAGGCTCCATCATCACCAGCTCCACGCGGAGCGCAGGCTCCATCATCACCGGCTCCACGCGGAGCGCAGGCTCCATCATCACCGGCGCGGCCGCGGGCATCGCGGCCGCGCTGATGCTGCTCGTCTGCTGCGCGCTGCCGGCGACGGCCGCCGCACAGGAGACCGCGACGCTGCACACGTCCTTCAGCCCGGACCGGTTGGGCGCGCCGACCACGATCGGCTTCAGCTTCCAGGTCAGCACCCCCGAAGGCGCGGCGCCGCCGCCGCTCGTCGGCATGGACCTGAAGATGCCGGCCGGCATGAACTACGTCAACACTACGCTCGGCCTTGCGATCTGCAACAAGGGACGGCTGCTCGAAGATGGCGCCGCATCCTGCCCCGTCAACTCACGCCTGGGCTCAGGCAAGGCCTACGTCGAAGTCCCGTTCGGCAAGGGCGCCGGGCATGAGCTGCCTTCGATCACCGCGTTCATGGGGTCGCCCCGGCACGAAAACATGGTCATCCTCTTCTACGTGGACGGGAGAACCCCGGTCTACGGCCAGTACATCTTCGAAGGCGAAGTGCAGCCGCAGTCCGGCGTGTTCGGATCGCAGCTGAGCTCGAGCATCCCTGAAGTGAAAAGCGTGCCGGGCGGACCCAACGTGTCGATCGTGCGCGCCGAAGCGAAGATCGGCCCCGAACATCTTCTCTACAACCGGCGCGTCCACGGCAAGCTGCAGCACTTCCGCCCACGCGGGATCGCGGTGCCGGAAAAGTGCCCGAAGGGCGGCTTCCCCTTCGCCGCCACCTTCTTGTTCCAGGACGGCTCGCAAGCGCAGGCGACGAGCGTCGTCCCGTGTCCCAAGCCGGTGATCCACAGGCACACCGGCCGCTCTCGGCAAGGTCGCGGCCAATCGGGCTCCGGCCACGGGCACCACAACCGGGCGCGGAAGAGCAGCCGGCGAGGCCGCCGCCCCCACCACGGTTGAGCTGCTAGCGTCGGCGCGTGCTCGCGCTTCGCGTCGATCAGGCGGCGGCCGGCAGGGTGTGCCTCACTGAGGTGGAGGATCCCGTGCCGACGCCCTCGCAGACGCTCGTGCGGGTGCGCGCCTTCTCCCTGAACAGGGGCGAGTGCCGGCGTCTCGCCGACATGGAGGACGGTCAGCCGGTCGGCTGGGACCTGGCCGGCACGGTCGAGCGCGCCGCCGAGGACGGCTCCGGGCCGCCCGCCGGAGCGCGGGTGCTCGGCCTGGTGGAGGGCACCGCATGGGCGCAGCTGGCTGCCGTAAGCACCGGCTGGCTGGCGGAGCTGCCAGACGCAGTCAGCTTCGAGCAGGCGGCCACCATGCCAGTCGCGGGCCTGACCGCGCTGATCGCGCTGGAGCGGATCGGCTCGGTGATCGGACGCAGCGTGCTGGTGACCGGCGCCTCCGGCGGTGTCGGCCGGCTCGCGGTACAGCTCGCCGCGATCGGTGGCGCACACGTGACCGCGGTCTCGCGCAACGCGCAGCGGGCGCGCGGCCTGGCCGAGCTCGGCGCGGCCGAGGTCATCCATGAGCTGGCGGCCGAGGGCGAGCCCTTCGACGCGATCGTGGAGGGGGTCGGCGGCGCCAGCCTCGGCGCGGCGATCCAGCGAATCGCCCCGCTCGGCACGATCGTCTCCTACGCCTCCAGCGACACGGCGCCGGTGCAATTCCCCTCCAGGTCCTTCTTCGCTCGCGCGCCGGGAGCGCGCCTGTACGGCCTCTTCGTCTTCTCCGAGCTGCGCCAGGGCGCCTCGGGCACAGTGCTGCTGCGGCGGCTCGCCGACCTGGTCGCGGCCGGGCGCCTGGACTGCTCGATCGATCAGACCGGCTCCTGGCGAGACGCTCCCGCGGCGATCACGGCGCTGATGGATCGCCGGATCGCCGGCAAGGCGGTGCTTCTCACCGACTGAGCGACGCGGACGCCCCGCTCGCGCGATCGCAGACGATCGCAACTGCATTCTTACGTAACCGTCAAGTTGCTACGGTGAGTGGGTGAGCTCACCGCAGTCATCGATCGAGCCCGGCGCGGGCGCCGCCGGCCGACGGCGCAGCGCCTCATACAAGTGGGTCGTGCTCTCCAACACGACGCTCGCCGTGCTGCTGGCGACGCTGGACGCGTCGATCACGCTGATCGCGATGCCCGACATCTTCCGCGGCATCCACCTGGACCCGCTGCAGCCCGGCAACAGCTTCTACCTGCTGTGGATGATCCTCGGCTTCCTGATCGTCTCCAGCGTGCTGGTGGTCTCGCTCGGCCGGCTCGGCGACATGTTCGGGCGGGTGCGGATGTACAACCTCGGCTTCGTCATCTACACCGCCGCCTCGCTGATACTCACGATCGACTGGATGACAGGCCGGGCGGGCGCCACGTTCCTGATCGTCTTCAGGGTCGTGCAGGGAGTGGGCGCCGCCTTCCTGCTGGCCAACTCCGCCGCGATCGTGACAGACGCGTTCCCGACCAACCAGCGGGGGATGGCGCTCGGGATCAACAACATCGTCGGGGTGTCGGGCATGTTCATCGGGCTGGTGCTCGGGGGGATCCTCGCGCCGATCGACTGGCGCCTGGTCTTCCTGATCTCCGTGCCGGTCGGCCTGTTCGGCACGGTGTGGGCCTACCTGAAGCTCGAAGAGCTCTCCACCCCCATGCGGGCGCGGATCGACTGGGCCGGCAACATCCTGTTCGCGGCCGGGCTGATCCTGTTGATGGTCTCGATCACCTACGGCATCCGCCCATACGGAGGAGCCGCGACCGGCTGGGGCAACCCGGTCACAGACGCGCTGCTCGCCGGCGGGCTGGCCTGCCTCATCTCCTTCTTCGCGGTGGAGCGACGGGTCGCCCAGCCGATGTTCAAGATCCCGCTCTTCAAGATCCGCGCGTTCACCTTCGGCACGCTCTCCACCTTTCTCTCAGCGGTCGCCCGGGGCGGGCTGATGTTCATGCTGATCATCTGGCTGCAGGGCATCTGGCTGCCGCTGCACGGCTACAACTTCGCCGAGACGCCGCTGTGGGCCGGCATCTACATCCTGCCGCTCACATTCGGAATGCTGCTCGCCGGCCCGACCTCCGGCTACCTCTCAGATCGCTTCGGCGCGCGCCCGTTCGCGACCGGCGGGATGGTCGGCTCGGCGCTCGGCTTCGGGCTGCTGATGCTGCTGCCGATCGACTTCCCCTACCCGCTCTTCGCGCTGGTGCTCGCGCTGATCGGGGTCTCTCTCGGCCTGTTCGCCTCGCCCAATCGGGCCGGGGTGATGAACAGCCTGCCGCCGAACGATCGCGGCGCCGGAGGCGGCATGAACCAGACCTTCCAGAACTCCGCCCAGGTGCTCTCGGTCGGGATCTTCTTCACCCTGATGGTCCTCGGCCTGGCCACCGGCCTGCCGCACGCGCTGGCGGGCGGCCTGGAGGCGCACGGGGTGAGCAGAGCGGGCGCGGAGAGGATCGCGGGCCTGCCGCCGATCTCCATCCTGTTCGCCGCCTTCCTCGGATACAACCCGATCGCCCATCTGGCGGGCCATGGGCTTCTCCACGGCATCTCCGCCGCCGGACGGGCGAGCATCACCGGCCGCTCGTTCCTGCCGCACCTGATCTCCGCGCCCTTCCAGAAAGGACTGCACGAGGCGTTCCTCTTCGCGATCGGCGCCTGCCTGATCGCTGCGATCGCCTCAATGTCGCGGGGCGGGCTCTACAGGCACGGCGAGGATCCGGGCGGCGAGCAGCAGGTGCCGGCCGGCCAGCGCAGACGGGTGCTGGCCAGCGGCACGGTGCGTGAGCGTTGAGTGGATGCGGCGTCGCCACGCGCCGGGCGAGGCGGCGGCCCCGATGCGCCGAGACGCTCAGGCCAGCACTGGCGGGCGCCGCTCCTGCCAGCGCTCGGCATCCTCCAGCTGCGCGGCGAGCGAGAGCAGCAGCGGCTCCGAGTTGGCCGGCCCCATCAGCTGCGCGCCGAGCGGCAGTCCCTCTCGCGTGAGGCCGGCCGGCACGTTGATGGCCGGCCAGCCGAGCACGTTCCACGGCCAGGCATACGGGCAGGCGCCGACCATCACCTTGTCGGTATCCCAATGGCCGAGCCCGTCGAGCGCGCCGACCGGCTCCGGCGGCTTGGCCGTGGTCGGGGCCAGTACTACGTCGGCCTGCGAGAAGATCCTGCCGATTCGCCGCTGCCACGGCCGCTCCAGCGCGCGGGAGAGCGCGAGCGCAGGGCCCTCGCACAGGATCCCCATTTTCGCGTTGTGCCTGGTGCGATGGTCGAGCAGGCTGGGGTCGGGCGTGCGCTTGGCCCAGGCGCGCAGGGCGGTCGTGGAGCGGGGAAAGAAGGTGAGCCCGACCATGCCATACGGAGGATCGGCGGCAATCACCTCGTGGCCGAGGCCGGCCAGCACGCTGGCGATCCGATCGACCGCCTCTCCCACGCGGGGGTCGAGCGCCGCCGGAGCCAGGCTGTATGGGATCCGCAGCGAGAGCGCGATCCGCAGGCGGCCCGGCTCCCTGGTGGCGGCCGCCGAGTACGGCTCGGCGGGGGCGGGCGGGTGGTGGCGGTCGCCCGGCCGGCTGCCGGCCAGCACGTCGAGCATCAGCGCCGCGTCGCCCACGGTCCGCGCCAGTGGTCCCAGACAGGTCAGGCCGTTGAAGGACTCCGCTTCCGGCCAGGTGGAGATCCGCCCGCGCTGCGGCTTGATCCCGACGAGCCCGGTCCAGGCGGCCGGGATCCGTACCGAGCCGGCGCCGTCGGAGCCGAGCGCGCCGGCGACGATCCCGGAGGCGACCGCCGCCGCCGCACCACCGGAGGAGCCGCCGGGAGTGTGCGTGAGGCTCCACGGATTGCGTACGACGCCGAACGCCGGCCCCTCGGTGATCGGCCACTGCCCCAGCTCGGGCGTGTTGGTCTTTCCGACGATCACCGCACCGGCCTGGCGCAGCCTGCGCACCGCCTCGCAGTCCGCGCTCTTGACCTCGAAGGCGCCCGGGCAGCCGAACCGGGTCTCCTCCCCGGCGATGTCGATGTCATCCTTGATCGCGACCGGCACGCCCAACAGCGGTGCACGCTCCCCGGCGGCCAGCCGCCTATCGGCCTCCGCGGCCTCCGCGCGTGCCTGCTCAGCGCGCACGCAGCGGAAGGCGCCGAGCGTGGCGCCGACATCATCGATCGCCGCGAGCGTCCGCTCCACGAGCTCCGCCGAGCTGACGCTCCCCTCCGCGAGCGCGTGCGCCTGCTGGCGCAGCCCGTCGAGGCTCCGCTCCGTCGCGGAGGCGCTCTCCTCCATGATCGAGTGGTCGGACATCTCGCTCCTCTCCACCGGGTCGCCTGGTTCGGTCGGTCGAACGAACGATTGCAGATCCGGTACTCTCGCGCAAGGTGGTGGCGCGAGAGCTGGCTATGGAGCACCGGGGCTGATGGCGGCGAGCACGACCGTCGCAGGGGACACGCGGCAGCGGATCCTGCTCGCCACCCTGCGGCTGATCGGCCAGCACGGGGTCGCCGCGCTCAGCAACAGGCGGATCGCCGCTGAGAGCGGAGTCGCGCTCGGCTCGCTGACCTACCACTTCCCGAGCCAGAGCGAGCTGCTGCGCGAGGCGCTGCTGCTCTACGTCCACGAAGAGGTGCTGCGCCTGCGCGCGCTGGCCGCCGAGGTGCGCGCCTCGGAGCCGAGCGCGGCCAGCGCGGCTGCCGAGGTGGAGCGGATCATCGCCGGCTCCGCCGGTCGCCTGGAGGAGGTCGCCGAGCTCGAGCTGCACCTGCAGGCATACCGCGACCCGGCGTTGCAGGACGCCTCTGAGCGCTGCTTCGCCGCCTACGAGGAGGTCGCCGCAGCAGCGCTGGGGGCGCTCGGGGTCCCCGAGCCGGAGCGGCACGCTCCCACGGTCGTCGCCGTGATGTGCGGGCTCGGCGTGCGGCGGCTGGGCTCGGGCAGCCATGATGCCGCCGGCACGGCGGAGGCTCTGCTCACCGTTGTGCGGGGGGCGATGGCGGGCGGCTGCTGACCTGGGACGGATCAGGACTCTGGACGGCCGGCCTGTTCTGAGCGCTCTTCTTCCATGTTGACGCCGGCGCGCGTGCAACGCGGTGATCGTCGCCTCACGCGCAGCTTGGGCGAGCCGGCGATCGCAGCCCTGCTCGATGCGGGATGGGTCGCGCTCCTGGGGCCGCGCGCGCTCGCCGGTCACGTGCGGCCGTTCATCTGCGCTGCTCTTGGCGCGCGAACAGCCGGCGACGGGCACGCCCCATACGGACAGGTGGGCTCGGCCGCAGGCTGGGACGGTTGCCCGATCACCGTCCGGAACTCCTAACACCGCCATCGCACGCTCTCGGATACGCGTCTGGGGATCGGACGCTCGCCGGCGGCGCCGAGCCGTCCCAGGCCGCGCGTATGGTTGACGCACACACGTCAACGCGCACCCGCGCCGCGGACACGGCCGGGGCGTGGCACCGGCGAGTCTGCGGCTCGCGGGGCAGCGGAGGCGCTACCGGCAGCGCCACGGTGGTCCGCGGCGCCGGCCGGCTCTCGGAGCCTCCGAGAACGGGGGGCACCATGTCCAAGACCACGATCACGATCGACGCGCGCACCCGGGCCGTTCTGACGGAGGCCCTGTTGGAGCCGCTCGGCCAGCGAGCCGAGCAGCTCCAGGACGCCCTGACTCGCCCCGATCGTGAGCAGCATCCCGAGCGGGCCGCAAACGCCTATCGACGCACCTGCCAGGTCGGCGGCCTGCTCGAGCGCATCGACTGGGGTATGGACAGCTCATGCGAGACGCTCAACATCACAGGCGAGGAAGAGCTCGCGCTGCTCATGTCCTGCCTGCGCGGCGCGGTGCGAAGCGCACGGGAGAGCGAGAGGGACTCCCAGGCCTACGGCGATGCGGAGGAGGCGGCCCGCGCGATGATCCGCCTGCACGACAGCTGCGAGGCGCTGCTGAACCTGGAAGCCCAGGCAATCCGCGCAGGGGATCCAGGCCGGTGATGCCGAGGAGCATGCAGAGCTCCTCTCCGCCGGCCGCGACCGCGCGACTGGCAGGGTTGGCACATGCTCAGCCGTGCAGGGCGGCGGCGATCGCGGCGAGCACGGCGCCGGCCAGCTCGTGATCGCCGTCGATCTCGACCAGGGAGTGGTCTCCGCCGACGAGCGCCTCGCACCAGCGCAGGTCGCCGGCGCGCATCTGCGCATGGGGTGGCTCCGCCGCGCCGTGTGGCAGTGCAGAGAGGCGGCCGCGCAGAACCGAGACGTGCGCGGCGGGCCAGCGCGGCGTGCCGCCGGCCGCCGGCCGGCCCGGATCGGACGTGCTCTGCATGAGGCACACTCCCTGCACGCAGGAGCGTACACGCAGGGCGGGGGCGAGCAGGCTGATCAGTCCTGCCAGGTTGCCGGCCACGAACGGCGGACGGTCCGGCGCGAACCGCAGCCTCCAGCCGACGCCAGCGGTTGCGACCAGCGCAATCGGTCCGCGTGCGCCGTCGGCCAGGCCGAACAGCTTGCCGGCACCGTTCTCCTCGGTGTCCAGAACCCCGACCTCGCCGAGCCGCTCCACGGCATGCTGAAGCGTGGTGTGTGGGACTTCGGGCAGCTGGCGTTCCAGGCTCGCCAGGGTGAGCGGCCCGCCGGTGAGCGCCCAGATGATCATCCGGGCGGTCAGGAAGCGCAGCGGTGCGAGCAACCGAGGCTGGGTATCCTCGACGGGCGTCAGACCGAGTCGCCGTTCGCACCCTCCGACCAGCCGGTAGAGAGCGAGCAGCCCATGGCCGGCGGCGTTCAAGCGCCATCCGACGCGGTGGTGGCGGCCGGCAAGGTGCACGCGCTCCAACACCCGCAGCTTCTCCAGCTCGCGCGCGTGGACGCGGGCCCTGCGATCGGATATCCCGACCAATTGCGCGAGCTCGGCGGTGGACAGCGCCTCCTCCTCGAGAGCGCATAGGATCTGCGCCCGGCGCGCGACGGCCAGTTGCGCGAGAGCTCCGTCGGCCTGCCAGGCCATACGGCGCGCGATGCCGGCCGACGCGCTCATCGTCCCCCTGCCAATCCGTGGTCTGCAGGCGCCAGCGTCCGCTCCGAGCCGACCGTGGGCGCGAGCACCAGGAACGCGAGCGACTCGGCGAGCTGCGCGAGCTCACGAGTCGAGCCGGCGACCATGCAGTCCTCCTCGCCGGTGAACTGCTCGTAGAGAGACCGCTTGGGAACGCCAGCGAGTCTCGTCAGCTCCTGGACTGTCGTACCCGCGTACCCATGCTCTGCGACCTGCTGCACCATCGCCTCGCAGAGGCGTGAGCGCTGGTGGACGAGCCGCTGCAGGTGGTCTCGCTCGCGGGCGTGAGGACCGGGTCGCAGGCGCGCGCGGACGGCACCAGCGGGCGAGACCGCGCGCGCGGTCACCGTGCCATCGCGCCAGCCCTCGCCCACCGGCGTCCTGCGCCTGCGATCAAGCGGTTGGATCCCCATCCCTGCCTCCCCGGGTAGCCGAAACGATGTGTGCGGCGAACGGGAACGTATTGAAGCACATTCAGACCCAATAGTGAATGGCGTTCAATCGCCTAGCATGCCAGGAGGTAACCGGTTGCGACCCATGCGCATGAGATGTCACCGCTCTCGACACATAGTCCTGAGACGTGTGTGACTCACTCGATGGCAGGCCCGCTCCCCGACGCCACGCGTGAGCTCGGCGAACGCGTCTGCCCGCGCCGCAAAGAGCTTGGCCTCAGGCAGGAGGCGCCCGCCAAGCACCGCGGCGTGCACCGGACGTTTCTTGGCCAGATAGAGCGGGGCCGGCGCAATCTCAGCCTGCACGACCTGTTGAAGGTCGCACAGCGGCTCGACGTCGAGCCTGCCGAGCTCGTAAGGGCGCTGAAGCCACTGGCCAAGCAGGCAGATGAGCGATAGCGGGGAATGCGCTGGGGGCGGGATCAGCGCCCCCTGGTCACAGCTTCTTGTCTGAAACGGTGAATCCCCCCGTGGCAGCCGGTCAGCATGATCGGCACTCGGCGGTGCAGGTCGGCCCCGTTCTGGCCTGTTATCGCGGCGTCCAGCGTCAGTCCGCGGCGATGAGAGCACAGCCGCCCGGAGGCCCCGAGCAGCGAGTGAGCGCCGGCAGGGAGAACCAGGTCGAAGCGGCCGATCGGCACGTCCGGCAGCGCGGCGAACGTCGAGGAGAGGCGGCCGGACCTGCCGATGCGGCTGCTGCCCTGCGTCAGGATCGTGACGCCGTCGCCCTGCAGGAGGAGCGCCAGTCGCGGGAAGCGGGCGCCGCCGTCTGTGACGAGGATCGCCGGCCCGTGCATCGCCACCGGCAGCACGGGCGTGCGCACGGTCGCGCTGCCGACGATCGCGCTGGCCGGGCAGCCGGCCGGATCGGCTGCGAACTGCTTGGCCGGGCATGCTCCTTTGAGGGTCGAGGCGCGGACCGAGAGCTGCTTGGGCAGCAGAACGTGAACGCGCTTGAGGCTCGCCTGAGCTCTGCCGGCTCTGAGCACGAGGTGCAGGTACTCGCCGTACCTGCGCGTGTGGTGGGAGTGCGTGAGCGCCGTGATCCGCGGGTGGAACCGGATTCCCCCGCAGGCGGCGGCCTGGAAGCGGGCCGGGGCGGCGGCGATCTCGCCGTGCGGCGAGGAGATCGTGCTCAGGATCTGCATCCGCCGGCAGCTGGTCGGGTTCTTCACGAAGTGTCCTCTTGCGATCGTGAAGCTCACCGTCTGCACCTGCAGCGGGATTCCCTGGAGGATCTGCGGCAGCGGTTCCGAGAGGATCGAGACCTGCGCCGTGTGAGGATTGATCTCGACGCGCGCACGCACGACGACGGTGCCGAGGTCGTAGGGGCCGGCCTGCGCATGGATCACGACCGCCAGACCGAACGGCGCGCCCGCGTACGGGCCGGTCAGGTAGACGGGGTTGGCGGGGCCGCCCAGCTGCGGCAGGACCACCGGGTCGGCGCCGGCGCCCGCGGTGACGCTCACCGTCCCGATCTCGCTGGAGGGCGGGCAGGCTCCGCTTCGCGCCCGCGCCTGCGGGCACGGGGTCACGCTTGCGATATCGGCGATCAGGCCGCGCGGCAGGCGCAGCGAGATCCTGCCGAGGCTGCGTTCGGTGCCGTGGCGGGAGATGCTGGCGATGAACGGGCTGAACGCGCCCGCGTGGTTGGCGGTCGTGCCGGCAGTCAAACTGGGCGCGAAGCCGCTGCTGCAGCCCTTGGCGATTGTGAAGGTGCTCGCCCGGGTCGCGGGCGGGCCGGAGCGGGGCGCCGACCAGGGGGTCAGCGTGGCGGTGCTCTGATATTCGCCGCAGCCGGCGGGAGCCGTGAGCGTGGCACGCGGCCCGCCGGAGAGGGCCACCTTCAGGCTGGCGAACGGCAGCTGCGGGGTGTGATCGAAGGTGACGGTCAGCCGGCCCGTCTGCGGTTCGGCCTGCACCCGGCCGGCCAGCTTGACGATCACGCCGTCGCCTTCGGCCACAAGGTAGACGGCGAGCAGCGCTCCGAACGGGTTTGCCCCCTGCTGGGCGACGTACAGGGCGCCGTGCAGCGGGCCTTCCAATGGCGGCGTGTGAACGGTGACACTGCCGATCTTCGAGGCGTCCGGACAGTCAGCGGGCGCCTCGGAGAACCGGGGCCGGCCGTCCGGGGCGAGCCCTTCGAAGCCGATCTGCTGCTCGCTGCATGCCGCGAGCCCGTTGGCGGTGGAGGGGTTTATGACCAGTCCGGCCGGCAGGCGGATGACCGCGTCGCGCAGGTCGGCTTCGCCCGGCGCTGACGGGTCTTCGCTCTGCGGGAGGGTGAGGCTCACCTGCAGTCCGGTCGGATCGCCGGCCATGCCGGTTTCGGGCTGCACCGAGATCGTCGGGTCGAAGGCGAGCGCCGAGCAGCCGGTGGGGGTGGGAATCCCGGCGATCGCGGCCAGCCACGCTCCCGGCACCGTCCAGGTGTCGAAGCTCATCTGCGCCGGCGCGGGCGCCGCGCAGGAGACGGGCAGCGTCAGGAACGGCTCCGGCGTCACCCCGGCCGGGCAGGACCCGAGCGAGACCGGGCCTTCGCTGCCACCGCCGAGGCAGCGTCCGCGCAGCGGGTCGTGGGAGGCCTGCGCCGGCACGCCCCAGAGCGTGAGCGTGGCGGCGATGATCCGCTCCACCTCGGTGACATCCGGCATGAAGGCTTCGATCCGCCCGGTGGCGGTGTGCACCGCCGTGTCGACGTAGAAGGGCGCGCTCAGGATCTGGAAGCCGAGCTGTGCCGGCATGCCCGGCGGCGGGCGCAGGTCGTAGACCGGCTCCACGTAGTGGATGTGGCCTTCCACCTGCGCGTCGATGTAGCCGACGGCCGAGCCGGCGGGACAGGAGTTGAGCGGGTGGGCGACCGTGCTGCCTTCCCCCGGCGTGTTGAACTGCGCCGGGGCGCATCGCGGCGTTGCCAGCGGATCGCCAACGAGTCCCGGTGGCAGGCTCACGCGCAGGTCCTTCACGTCGCCGCCGGCAGGTACAAGGTGGCCTTCGGCGCCGGTGGTGGTCTGGAGCGCGAAGCCGAAGGTGAGCCGGTAGGGGTGCGCGCCGGCCTGGGCTATCGCTTCGCCTTCCGGGCCGGCCGCAGCGATCTGAAAGGAGGAGATGCCCGCGCCCGGAGGCGGTACGGGATCAGAGGTGGAGGAGATGGGGACGGCCGCAGGGGCGGCCGTCTGCGCGGGTCGCGCTGTGGCGGAGGTCAGGCTGGGCGGCCTGACGCGCGAGGCGGCTCCTCCCGTGGCCGGCGCCGGAGGTGGGGAGGCCCCGCCCCGCGGGGCGCTTGCGGCATGTGCGCGCATCCGGCGGCGAGCGCCGTGGTTGCGATGGCCATTGTGGTGAGCAGGGCCGGCCCTGCCTCTGTGGTGGCGGCAGCGCCCGTGGCGAGGGTCGTGGCGGTGCTGGCAGGCGCGAGCGCTGCGATCGCGGCCGTGGCGGTGCCTGCGGCGGCGGTGCGCCTCCTGGTGGTGGTGTGAGGCTTGCGCCTGGCGGCGGTTTCCCGGACCGTGGTAGGTCTCGCTTGCCGGTGCTGAGATCGCGGATGCCCCGACCGGTTCGGGCCGGCACGCTTCGCCCGCGCACGGAGCGGGAGCCGGGGCGGGCGCGACGAAGCCGCCGCCGATCCGGGCGTCGTAGACGTCGTAGCGTTCGTTGAGATCTTGCGCCAGGAGGCTCTCGCGGGTTGAGACGAACACGTCTTCGCCTTCGGAGGAGGCGTCGAGCAGGTAGGAGTTGCCTTCCCCGCCGGGTGTGATCGCGAAGATGCAGCCGTCCGCGGCGGCGCTGAAATACGGGTTGGAGGCAGCGCAGCTGCCGAGCCCGGAGCGCTCCCACTCATACACCTGCTGGGAGCCCCCCTGCTCCTGCGGCGCGAGCGCGTCATAGCTGGTGAAGAAGAGGCGGCCGCCGCTGTCTGAGAGGTAGCGCGGCTGCTCGTAGGGCGTGCTCCATGAGGGCACGCTGGAGGGTCCGAGCGGCGCGGCTCCGGAAGGGTTGCAGGAGGCGCAGACGATCCGACCCGAGCCGGCTTCATAGAGGTAGACCTCGCTGACCGGTTCGCCGGTCTGCTGGTCGCGGTTGTCGTAGCCGGTCAGCTCGGCGGTGGACATGAAGGCGAGATCGCGGCCGTCCGGGATCACGCGGGCGGTCTGGTAGCGGGGCTGCGCGCTCCAGTCGGCAGCGTCGGCCGGGTTGAGCTTCGCGATGAACGTGGTGGTGGTGCTGTGAGTCGCCGGGTCTTCGTGGGAGAGGTAGAGGTTGTCCGCCCCTGCGGCGGCTCCTTCGGCCAGAGCACCCTGCGCCGCGAAGTAGATGGAGGAGCCGTCTTCGCTCGCGCCGAGGACGCCGAGGACCGCCGCCTTGGAGCCGGGCTGGACCGGTGTGAGGTCTGTGAGACGTTCGGCTTGCAGGTCGTATTCGTAGAGGTTGACGCCGCTTTCGGGCGGAGCGTCGGGGGTGAGCCCGCCTTCCGAGCCGGCGATGTCGGTGAAGATCACCCTCGCGCCGTCGCGGCTGGCGGCCCAGTACCTGCCTTCCCCGCCCGCCGCCGAGCCGCCCTGCGGAGCGTCGATCTGCACCGTCTTGACGCCGTTCACGCGGGCCAGCAGCTCGGAGGAGCCGCTATGCGGGCGGTATGTCCAGATGACGCGTGAGCCGTCCTTGGAGACCGCACCGGCGACGATCTCGCCGCCCATCCGGCAGTCGGGGCTGCCGCCCGCTCCAAATCCGGTGGTCGCACTGGGCGGAGCGGGTTCTCCGCCGGGCAGCACGCTGAGGAGCCGCAGCCTGCCTTGGTCGGATTCGTAGAGGCTGTTGCCTTCGCCTTCCGGAGCTCCTGCGGTGAGCGCACCGGACGCGGAGAACATCACATGCGCGAAGCCGGCCGACGCGCCGGCGTAGGCGACGCAGTAGCGCCCGCCTTCCGCGATGCGCGGGGCGGATGCGCTCAGCGGCTGCAACCGTCCCGTCGCGTCGCTGCGCAGATAGAGGGTTTCATATCCGGCCGGGACGGCCGGCGCCAGCGGCGGCGAGCCCTGGGCCAGCACCGCGGTCGTGAGGTCTTCGGAGAAGCCGCGCAGCGGATCGCGCAGGTAGCCTTCCCGGTCGGGCGGCGAGATGTCCTGCGTGGTCCAGCCGGCGGGCGTGCGCGTGGAGAGGTACTGGCTCGTCGCCGGCGCGCTGAGAGCTTCTCCGAAGGCCGTGAACGACCCATATGTGATCGCATCGCCGCTGGCTGCCGCCTGCAGCGGCTGCACGGTCAGGTTCGCGAGCCCGCCGGCGGCCGAGGGCACGGCGACTTCGGCGCCGTTCTTGGCAGGCGGGGAGACCAGCTCGAAGGCGCGGCCGTCCGGCAGCGCGAAGGCGGCCGCCCGGTAGGTGGTGAACGTCCGGTCCGGCCCGTAGGCGGTGCCCGCGGCGCTGATCGCGACGAAGCGGTAGTGGTAGAGCGTGCCCGGCGTGAGGCCTTCCAGCGAGACGGCGGCCGGGTCGGCTTCGAGGTTTCGCGCCTGCAAGGATGCCCCCGGGGGGGCTGGGACCGCGCCGGCCCCGTAGGCGGTGCTCGTGCCGTACTGGACGTAGTAGGAGGCCTGCTGGAGCTGAGGGTCGATTTTCGCGGCGAGCATCGCGGTCGTGACGCCCACGCGGGCGGGATGCTCAGATTCGATGCTCGCCACCGGCACTCCTTCGGTGGGGGCGTCGCCGAACAGACGGACCTGGGCCAGCGACCCGCCGGGCTGGTAATCGCTGACGTAGGCGGTCCCGGCGGCGCTGACGGCGAGCCCATCGGAGGCTTCGATCTGCCCTGGAGCGGATTCGGCGATCAGCGCCCCGGAGGGGCCGTACTGCAGGACGCGGTCGCCGCCGGCGCTGTCGAGCACGTAGACGTGGCCGCCGCCGACTGCTATCCCCGCCACGGTGCCGCTGCCCTGATCGAACACCGTGCTCGATTCCCGGACGGCGCCGGCGGACGGTTCAAGCTCGCGCACGCCGGCGTCAGCCGTGCTCTTCAGGTAGACGTTCCCGTGCGCGTCAACGGCGAGCGCCGAGACGCTGCCCGCGCCGGGCAGAGGGATCTCGCCGGTGAAGGCGCCGGAGGAGTCGAACTCCTCGATCGCGTCTTCGTCGCCGACGTAGATGGTGCCGCCGGGACCGGCGGCGAGAATCGGCCCTATCGCCCACTTGTGGAATGCGCCGTCTCCCGCTTCGCCGGTCGCTGCGACTGTGCCGGACCGGCAGGATTCCCCCGCCACGCACAGATCCTCTTCGGCCGCGGTGATCGGCTTGCCCGCTTCGGCTTCCCTGACCTTCGCGGCGTTCACCTTGCCGCCGAAGGTCAGCAGGAAGCGGCCTTCGGGCGAGTACTCGTCGATCCGGTGGTTGAGGAAGTCCTCGACGTAGATCTCGCCAGTCACAGGATCGACGGCGACGCTCATCGGACCGTGGAGCTGGCCGGCACCAGATCCGGCTTCGGCCTTCTGGCACGTATCGCCGGAGCTGGCGGCGCAGAGGTTCTCTTCGGCTTCGGAGACCGACTTGCCCTCGCCTGCTTCCCGAACCTTAGTCGCGTTGACCCCGACGCCGAACGCAAGCTGGAACGCGCCGGTCGGGCCGAACCTGTCGATCCGCTCGTTGTCCTGGTCTGCGACGTACACGTCGCTTTTCGAGCTCCTCGCGGAGCCGTCGACGGCCACACCGCGCGGAACGTGCAGCTCGCCCGCGCCGCCGCCGAAGGCGCCGAACGACCCGAGCGTCGGCAGCGAGGAGCCGGCCGCATCCGCACCGGCGCCGCCCGTGACGAGCGCGCTGGCTGCCGCGGCAACGAGCGCCGCAGACAGCACGCCCCCGGCTCTGAATCTCCCCTCCATCGCCCCCACGGTTATACACCCATGAGCCTGTCCCGGCGCGAGGCGGCGGAAGGGTCGAACCTCCAGCGCGGCGTGGAGCGCCGGTCGCCGGGCGAGCACGAAGGCCCGCCCGCCGCCGGCCATGAGATCAGAGGACGCGCCCGCCGATCTGTTCTTCGATTTCGTTGTAGACCTTGATCAGCGTCGTGCCGATGTATTCGCCGTTGCCGTGTTCGCCCGGACTGATGCAGCCGCTGCTTTCGGTGTACTTGGCGTTGGTGATCACGCTGCTCGATTCGACTTCCGCCCACGGCGGGTGGGGCGGCGTCAGCCACGAGGATCCGTTCAGATCGGTCGCTTCGACGGTGTGGAGCCCTTCCTGCGGCCCGGACGTGACCGTGCAAGTGATGGCCTTCATCGTGATCGGGTGTTCGGAGCAGGATTTTCCGCTCGCGTTGACGATCGCGTCTTCGCCCTTGAAGTGGCCCGCGACCGTTTCTTCTGTCATCCGGAATTCGTATTCGCATCCGCCCATCGAGACTTCCGCCGACAGGCCGAACGCCGTGCATCCGCCGTATTGCGCTTTGACGCGCAGAGTTTCGGAGGCTTCGTCGATGTTGCCGGTGAATGTCACTTCGCTGCACTGGATCGATCCGGCGCCGACTTTGAATTCCTGGGGTTCGGTGTTCTTGCCGATCCCATACGCCGGATATTCTTCGGCTTCGAAGGTGTAGGCGGATGCTGCGGACGCCGCTGTGGCGCAGACTGCCAGCATCGCCCCGACGGCGAAGGCGAGCACGCGCAGCCGCCGCCCGAGTGATGATCTCTCGTTGCTTCTCATGGTGGCCCTCCTCTGGGTCATCGTTGGGCCGGAGCACGACCGCCGGCGGCGCGCGTGAGATATGCGCCCGCCGGAAGACTGAATGTCATTCAGCGCTCGCGGACGTAATGTATCCAACCTTGCGGACAATTCGAGAGCAGACCGAGCGCCCGCCGGCCCGGCCCCGGCGCAGGCGGGACGAGCGCCGCTCGCGGCTGATCGAGACGGCGATCCGCCTCTTCTCGGAGCGCCCCTACGAAGAGGTCTCCGTCCAGGAGATCGCCGAGGACGCGGGCGTGGCGACGGGGTTGCTCTACTACCATTTCAAGGACAAGCAGGGCCTGTATGCCGCGGGCCTGGAACTGCTCGCCTCCGAACTGCGGCAGCGGATCGACGAGGCGACCGATCCGTCCAAGCCGCCGCTGGAGCAGCTGATGGCAGGGATGGACGCGCATCTGCGCTTCGTCGCGGAGCGTCCCACCGGCTACAGGGAGCTCCTGCGCGGGGCGGCATCCCAGCCGAAGGTGAGCGCGATCGTCGAGCGGGAACGCGCCGAACGGCTCGATCTGATGATTGAGGGCCTGCCGGAGGGCGTGGAGCCCACCCCGCTGGTGGTCGCGACCCTGGAGGGATGGCTGCACTTCGCCGACGGCGTGCAGATCGCGTGGCTGCAGCGGGGCCACCTCGACCGCGATCAGGTCGGCCAGCTGTGCAGCCGCGTGCTGTTCGGCGCAGTGCTCGCCGCAGTGCAGATGGAGAACGAGGCCAAGGAGGCCGCGCAGTCGAAGCCCGCCAAGCACTCCGACGGCGCCCGCGCCAAGAAGCGGGCGCCGGCGCCCGCGGCCGCAGATGAGCGCCGTCGCGCCCGCTGAGCGACATCGCAGCCGCACCGCGAGTCGCGCAGGCGGACGCCGGGGCGGCCGAAGGCCCACCCCGGCCCCGCCCGAGCGTCACGCCGGAGAGGTGGGAGCGTGACGCCCCTCCCCGCATGAGCGCATCGCCGGCCGCATGCGTGCCGGCGCCTATGCCGGCGCCCTTCGCGGTGAGCTTTCCCCGGTAGCCCGCAGGGTGGCGAGCCATCAGCGCAGCCTCACCCTCTCGCGGCCCGCGATCGCCTTGCCGTGGGGCGGCTTGAAGCGGAGGTGGACTGTCACTGTGATCGCGTGGCGGCGCCGGCGATGGGCGAGCAGGCGCCGGAAGTGGCGCTTGAGCCTCACGGTGATCCCGACGCGGCCACCGTGCTTGCTGACCTGCTTGGAGACCTTCGAGATGCCCCGGCCGCTCGCTGTCAGCCTCCCGGCCGATGGCACGTGGAGGATGATCGTCGCTTCCGCGCCGCGCACACGGTGTTTGAGGATCGCGATCTGCGCTGTGCAGCCTTCGACCATGATCTTCGTCTTCTGGGAGACGACCGCCCCGTTCTGCCCGGTGAGCGTGGCCGGCATGTGCAGCGTCCCCTTGCAGAGGTTGCCCTCACCTGCGAGCGCCGAGTGCGGCCCTGCCGGCAGCACGAGGCTGATCCGGCTGACCGGCACGTCCGGGATCGCGTTGAAGGAGGACGTCGTGATCCCCTTCTTGCCGATGAACGTGTCGCCTTCGTTGACGATCGTCACCCCTTCGCCCTGGAGCACGAGATCGAGGTTCGGGAACGCCCGACCACCGTGGCTTACGAAGATCGCAGGCCCGGTGAGCGGTTTGCGCAGCACCGGCGTGTACACGACCGCATGACCGACGACCGACCCGGCCGGGCAGGCCGCGGGGTTCGCCGCGAACTGCGCTTCCGAGCACGCCAGTTTCAATGTCGAATCCCGGGATGGCAGCTGCTTCGGCAGCCGCACATGGACCCTGGCGAGGTTCGCCTCCCCGAACGCCGAGCCGATGACCACGTGCAGGTACTCGCCGTCCTTGCGCGAGTGCTTGGCGTGGATCAGGGCGCTGAACGTCGGCTTGAAGCTCAACCCGCGACAGCCCGCCGCCTGGAAGCGGCTGGAGACGCTCGCGGAGGCGCCTTCCTGGCTTGTGATCGTGCCCGCCACGCCCATCGGCGTGCAGCTGGTCGGGTTGAACATGAAGCCCTTGCGATCGATCACCACGTGAATCGTCCTCACGTCGAGCGGGATCCCTCGCAGGATCGACGGCATCGCTTTGCTGGCGACCGACACCTGCGCGGTGCGCGGGTTGACCATCACCTTCGCAAGCACGATCACCGGCCTGCCGCCTTCTTCCAGGTTGAACGGCCCCGCTTCCGGATGCACCACGATCGCCAACCCGAACGGCGCGCCTTCGGTCGGCCCGAGCAGGTAGACGGGATCTTCGGCCTTGCCGGATTCCGGCAGCGTGATCGGCTGACTGCCCACGCCCGCCTGCACGAGCACATGCCCGATCTGCGACGCGGCGGCACAGCCGTCGGCCTGCGCCTGGGCCTGCGTGCACAGCGGCACCTTGGAGAGCATCCCGGCGACGCCCTTCGGCATCGTCATATCCACGGTGCTGAACCGCTGTTCGCCGTCGCCGCGCTTCAGCGTCATCACGAACGGGCTGAACGCGCCGCCCTGGTTGCTCGCAGTCCCCGCTTCGAACACCGGCGCAAACGGCGACGGTCCGCAGGCCGAGCCACCGGGACCGCTCGTGATCTTGAACGACGATTCCGGCGTCGCGTTCGGCGTCCCGGCCGCTTCCCCCGGAGCCGGCTGATGCGACCAGGGTTCCAGCACGCTCGTCGTCGTATAGCTCCCGCATGTGCGCGGCGTGGCCAACGGCGCCCGCTGCCCGCCGAAGAAGTCGAGCTTCAGCTCTTCGAACGGCAGCTGCGGGTTTTCGTCGAACGTCGTCGTCAGCCGCCCGGTGGCGGAGTCGAGATGCACATGCCCGGCCAGCTTGACCACCACTCCCCGTTCCGGCGCTTCCGCCGCGATATACAGCGCCAGCAGCGATTTGAACGGGTTCGCGCCCTGCTGCGCGACGTAGATCCCGCCTTCCAGTTCTTCTTCCAGCAGCGGCGTCCTGATCCTCACGCTGCCGACCTTCGACGCGTTCGGGCATTTCGCCGCTTCCCCGTCTTCCAGGTCGATCCCAGAGACGCCCGGATGCGCTTCTTTGCCGCTCAGCAGCGGGCAGCCGACCAGCCCGTTCGCGGACGACGGGTTGAGCGTCACGCCCGCCGGCAGCTTGACTTCGGCGTTCTTGAGGTCGGCCTCGGCGATCCCCGTCGGGTTTTCGTTCTGCGGCACGAGCAGATCCACTTCTAGGCCCGTCGGACTGTCCGCGATGGACTCGACCGGCGTGACCGTCAGGCCGGGCGCGAACTGCAGCTTTTCACACCCCTGCATACCGCTGGACATCGTCTCCGTCGCGCCCACATATTCCCCGGGCGCGTTATACGAGTCGACCCTTGCGGTCACCGGCAGCGGGCCGGTGCAGGATGTCGGATCGGTCAGGAACGGCTTCAGTCCCCCACCCGCCGAGCACCCGCTACCGCCCCCGGGGCAGGACCGTTCGGCGTTGTGGCTGGGGTCAGCCGGCACTCCCCACATGACCACCTTCACCGCCACCACATTCCCGATCGTGGCGATGTTCAGCGCGCTCGCTTCGATCCCGTACCCTTCGCCGGTTCGCACCCGCGCGGCGATCGTCGCGATCGCCTGCCCGCCGATCGGGTAGGTGCCGAACTCCGCCGGGAGCCCCCGCGGCGGAACAAGCTCAAAAAGTGGCACCACACTGACGACCGTTTCTCCGTGACGCGTAACTTCCCCTACGAAGGCGAGTGTGACTTCCACAATCCCGACCTGGCTGTCGGACGGACATCCGCCCCCCCGTTCGGCGACTTGCCTCGGACATTGCGCGAAGGGCGCCGGGTTGCCGACCATGCCCTGTGGAAGGCGCACCCGCACATCCTTGATCCGGCCGCTGCCGGGCTTGTAGCCGTTGGCATTGCTGGAGGTGTTGAACGCCACGTCGGTGGTGAGCTCGTAGGGGTGGCCGCCTGCCCGCGCATAGGGCTGGCCGGCTTCGTCGAGCAGCCCTGCGGTCAGGCCGCCCGCTTCGATGCCGAACGTCGCGAAGCTTGCCTGCGCCTGCGATTGCCGCCCTTCTTCATTTTCGACGACGACCCGGTAGTGGTAGACGGTGTCGGCCGTCAGGCCGCTGAGACGAACGATCACGTTTTCCCCGCTCGAGGTCGCCGCAATCGTCGCGGGTTCGCACGGCACCGTTGCCGCGCGTTCGTAGCCGGATGCTTGCTTCTGCGCTTCGGTCACGTACTGCAGCCTGCACTTCGTTTCGTCTGCCAGCGGTGTGAGTCCCTCAGCGGGATCGACCTGCGCCTTGATCACCGCTGTTTCCGCCGCCGCTTCCGCAGCCTGGAATGCCACACCGGCGACCGGCACGGTCTGAAGTGTCTCGTCTGCACCGTAGACCGTGCCTTGCGAGTTGCTCGCCACGACACGGTAGTGGTAGATGGTGCCCACCCTCAGTCCGCTGATGGGTTGCCTCTCTGTCAGAGTCGCTTCCCCACTGCCGATGTCGACGGGGCTCGCGGGGACGGTGCTGCCGTAGGCTTCGCTCTGTCCGTATTCGACGAAGTAGTGTGTGTCGAAGCCGTCCGGGTTGATGTGCGCTTGCAGTGTGGCTTCGCGCCGCGTGATCGCAGATGCGCTCTGTGCCTCGATCACGGGTGCGCCTTTTGTTTTGAAGTCGATCCCCGGTTCACTGTAGCTCGGCACGCCCGTTGCCCCCGCGTTTTCGGCCATGATCCGCACGTGGTAGGTGGTTGCCGCCGCGAGCCCGCTGACTGCCGCAGATACGTTGGTCGATGTGGCGTACGGCAGGCCAGGTGCGCAACCGGCGATCGTCGCGCCCTTGAAGCCTTCCGCTTCGAAGTGTGCCTGCGTGACGTATTCGAACTGGCACTTGGTGATTTCCTTGCCGCCGTCAGTCGTGTCGGGGGCGACTTCGCCATGCAGCGTCGCCGCTGTTTCTTCCACGGCGGTTGCGGGCGCGATCGTCACGTTCGGCACCACGATGTCGCCACTGAAGATCTCTACGCCCACGATCAGCTCGGCCACGTAGACCTTCCCGTCGCTCGCGTTCACCCCAAGCGATGAGAGCGCGTTCTTCATCTGTTCGCCGGCGAACGTGTCGATCAGGCCGCCGTTCGTGCGGTACTCCCCAATGCGCGGGTCTTGACCGGTTCTTTTTTCGATTGTTTCCGATTCGGACACGTAGGCAAGGCCTGTGCTGAAGTCGGCGGCGAGCCCCCTCGGTTCGGCCGCCGGAAGGCTTGCGATCAGGCTGCCCGTGGCGCTGATCTCGACCACGCCCGTGCCGTGCACAAACGGAGTGCCGCCGCCGTTGCGGACGAATAGGTCACCTGCGTCGCCCACCGCCACCATCGTCGGTTTGGCGAGCGCGGCGCCTGCCACCGTGCCGATCAATTCGCCGGCAGCGTTGAACTTGTCTATCACGTTCGCTGCTTCGTTGGCGACATAGAGTTCTCCGCCAAAGCCCACCGCGATGCCCTTCGGCGTGAATTTTGGCGCCTGCCCGGAGGCTTCTTTGTCGCACTCGGATGGCGAGGTGACGCCTTCACCTGTGATCTGACAGAGGTACGTGCCGGCTTCGTTGAACACATCGACCACGTTGTGAGCGATGTCGGCCACATATATGTCGCCTTTCGCGCCAACCGCGATCCCGCCCGCCGCTGCGAAGGCTGCCTTGGCAACCGAGAACGATCCCGCCGGCGTTTCAGCCCCGGTGAGCTTCACGCCGGTGTAGGTGCCGTCCGCCTTGAACTGGTAGACCGCATTGTTGGCTTCTTTCAGGGACGGCGCATTGGTGACGTAGACATCGCCCGCGCTCGTGCCGATGCCGACGCTGTTGACCGCAACACCGACGATGTCCGTCAGGCTTTCGCTGCCGGCCCGCACGAAGCTGCCTTCGAACTTGTGGACCACCTTCGCCATGACCGGGGTGGCTGCAAAGCCAGCGACCCCAAGGAGCATGACCAGTGCCGCCGACAGCCGCCCACACCGCGAACGCATCGAACTGCCCCTCATGACATTCCTCTCCTGACGACACGAAGACGCACCGTCAGCGGCTTCTGCGAGCACTCTCATCGTGTCCCCCGACGCGCGCGCGGGCGCGGGCGTTGACGGCTGTGACGCTGCCTGCCGCGCCGACGCGCACGCTTCACTTTGGCGCCAAACCGTCTGCGGGCGCGCCGCTCGCATGCCTTTCTCCTCTGAGCGTTATGCCTATATAGCCGTTTGCAGGCCGTCAGCGCTCGCAGAAGCTTCGTCCGTTTCACGGGCCGCTTGGCAATCTTCCGTTTCGTGGCGCGCGGTGACACGATGAGATTGCCCGGGCCGCCGAAGACGCTGCTGGAAGGCGCCAGTGCGGTGACGCCGCCGGAGGGCGATCGGCAGTCGGCTTCGCCGCATTCCGACGACGCAGGCGGTTCGTAGAAGCCGCCGCCGGCTCGCGCGTCATAGAGCTTCAGTCCCGTGCCCGGATCGGCGCGCAGCAGCGACTGCGCGGTCAGAAAGAAGACATCGGTGCCTTCCCCGGCTTCGCCTCCTTCGCTGACATCGACGTAGTAGCTGTCCTGCGCGCTCGCGCCGGAGGAGATCAGGTGCGGGGCGCCCTCAGCATACTCATACACATTAGATGCCCCGTTGCTGGCTGCCAAGACGAGCGGTGCTTCGGTCGCGAAGAAGACATCGCCGCTGTTCAGAACGTAGCGGTTTAGGTAGGCCGGCCCTTCGTCGTTGCCAGCCTGCTGCGGCGGCAGGACCGCGGTTGGGACGCTCGCGCCGCCACCCGGCGTACATGAGACGCAGACCGGGCCTTCGGGCGCACCGAGGTGGTAGCGCCAGATCTCCGGGTTCGGCAGCCCATTGCGATCCTCAAAAACGACGTACTGCCCGTTTGCCGATACGCGGGCTGTGAGGCTGGTCAGTTCCTTGTTGTCGCCGCCCCAGTCCTTGTGAATTGCGCCCCGCTGCGCTTCCACTCGCGCCACATAGCCGACATGCCCGGAAGCATATGCGTACAGGTTGCAGAGGTGCGTTTCGTGTGCTTCCACGTCCGCGAACGGCTCGCCGCAGTTTCCCATCTGTGGCGCGGCCGTCCCCGGCAACGCCGCATCTGCCGCGAAGTACACCACCGTGCCGTCTTCGCTGATGCCGCTGATACCTTCAACTTCGGCATGCGCATATGGGGTCAGATCCACCAGTGTGCTTTTGCTCACCCCGCGCGGCAGGCTGAATTCATAGAGGTTTGTGCCGCTTGTGCTCTGCGTATTGGCCGTCAACTGGGCCACGGGAGTGTCGCTGAAGAAGACCCTCGTCCCTTCCGCATTCGCCCAGAGGAATGTCCCCTTGCCGCCGCTGCCGCTTGCAACGGCGGAGGCGTCAACCTGCACGGTGCACGCCTTGGCCGGTTCGAGACAGTTTTCGCCGCTGAGCGCACTCTGGGGCGCCATCGCGTTGAGGCGCATGTAAAGCCTGCCTTCGTACGTGAACAGCACCCGTTCGCCGTCGCGCGAGACGGCGTGCGTGAACTGGCCCGCTGAGAGACCGGAGGCGCTGTCCAGTTCCCACTCCGCCGTCGGATCTTCGGCCTTGCTGCTGACTTCCACACCGTTGGCGAGCTGCCCGGGGACCGCACTGCCGTCTGGCAGCACCGAGACAAACCGCACAACTCCTCCGGCGTACTCGTAGAGGTCCTCGCCTTCGGGAGCGCCCCTAGTCAGCCGCGCGCGCTCCTCGAACACGACATGGCTGAATTCTTCGCCCCGTTCGGTCGAGCCGGCCTCGAAGTAGGCGTTGCCGGGGACCGTCCCCGCTTCGGTCCTGTTTATCAATCTGAACGCGCCTGTCGCGCCGTCGCGCAGAAAGAGGTTCTGAACGCCTTCCGGTTCGCTCTGCCAGCCCGAAGGTTCCGAGACCAGCCGCGGTTCGTTGTGGGGACAGCTGGCCAAGGACTCGCCAGCACGCCGGAAAGATTCCCAACCATCGCTCAGCACCCCGACATCCAACGCCCCTGCGTAGAACATCCATGGCGGGCACCTAAGCACGAAGGACGATCCCGGCGACTGCGACGGCACGGTGGCTTCCGTCTGCCAGCCGTTCGCGCCGCGACGTGAGAGGAAGTACATGCCGCCGGCAGCGCCCGCTTCGCTTTCGGGCGGGTAGTAGGAGGACCACACCACCGCTCCGCCGTCAATCGCCGCTTGCCCACTCATGCTGCTAGCGGGATCAATCAACGCCCCGGGAGGGCTGACAAGCTCGTAGGCGCGGCATTCCGGCAGATAGGTGGCGCGCTGCTGGGAGCGGACGGCCTCGTTGGGGCAGGTGCCCGCGGCGCCAGCAGCGCCTGCTAGCGTCAACAGCGGCGTTACCAGCGCGACGGCGAGCGCCGCCATGATCGCGGCGGCCAGCGGTGTCCGACGTGACTGCCTGCGCTCTCTGAGCATCCCTCTCCTCCGGTTTCCTCAACCCAACCCCACCTTCTTGCTTCGCCGCCGCGCAGCGGTCGCGAAGCAAGGGGGGGACGGGCGCGGCGAGGCGCCCGTCCCTCCATCGACTACCTGCGGCGCAGCGGCCTATTCGACGTAGAGTTCGCCGCCGCTTTCGCCGAAGACCAGCGAGTTGCCGGTGTATGTGCCTTCGCTGCCGCTGGACAGGCAGCCTTCCCACGCGATGCCTTCTGCGTGCGCTTCAACCGGCAGCTTGGTGCCTCTGGCGCCGTAGCTGACGGCTTTCGGCAGCGTCTGTTCACCGACGGTGATGGTGCAGCCCAGGCTCGTCAGTTCGATGTCTATCGGTTTGACGACTTCCACGGTGCCGGTCGCGAGGAAGTTGTAGGGCGCTACGACCGGTTCTTTGACTTCCGAGCTGCCCAGGAGGGTTTCCGCACTGCATTCGGTGTAGTCGATCGTCGCCAGCTGCGACGGTGCCGCTGGTTTTTCGATCTTGTTGTTCGGAATGCTGAGCTTCTTGCAGGTGATCGTGCCCAGCGAGGTTTTGAACACCTGGCTGCTCGTCGCTTCGCCGAGCAGTTTTGTCGGCGTGGCGCCCGTGTAGTGGAATTCCACGGCCGAAGCCGCCGAGGCCCCGACCGCCATGACGAGCATCGCCACGGCGGCCAGAACGCCCGCCAGTCCGAGTGTCTTCGATTTGAGTCTCATCTGTAGGTACTTCCTTTCGCTAGGCGCTTCAGGTACATGCCTCCGCGCGGATCGGCCGCATTGCCCGCTCGCGACCGAGTACACGGATTGCCTCTTCCCCGGCGAGCCCGCCAGAGCTGAAGCTTCTTCAAGATACGCGGTCGTGCGAGCCCCTGCACGATTTTCGGGCCGGTGATTCCCGGGTGTTTTCTATCTCCACTCGCCCGACCGCTGCACCCCGTCCGGTCTCACCTCCGGCGGCGACCAGACCACCGCGATCCGGCGCGGCGCAGGCCGACGCACACCGCCGCCCCGCCCACCCCGCAACGCTGCGCGGGGTGGGCGGGTGCAGGGCGCCCCGCGTACTCGCAGCGCTCCCGATCGGCGCTGCGGGACCGGGCCGGTGCTTCAGACGGCACCGGTGCGCTGCCCCAGACGAGCAGGCGTCCCGGTGCCGGTGCCTCCCGCGACGCGGGAAGATCTCTGCGACGCGATGACGAGGCATGCTGCCCGTCCACGCCGGGAGGCAGGGCTCGCCATCAACAGCTCGTCTGCTTGCGGTTTGAGTCATCCCTGTCCGACTCGCGGTGCGACGCCGCACAGGCTCGGGCGGCGTCTGAGCTGAAGGAGGTTCAAGTTATGCGCGGCTGCGATTCTTGGCGCGCTCTGCGGCCACTTGATTCCCCGGCGTTTTCTAACTCCGACATCCGTCCGGATTTCCGCCTGCGGGCCAACACGCTCAGTGTGCAGCGGCCATTTGAGCACGGCCGCGACGAGCGGACCCGGCCAGCCATCCTTTGCGCGACCGCGGGCGCGGTGAGGCGGCCGAATACCTGTTGTATGCTCACGCTGTTCCTTCCCGGCCCTGCGGGGCCGGCTAGGTGCTTCAGACGGCACCGGGGCGCTGCCCTAAGAAAACTCGCGCCCCGGTGCCGGTGCTTACCCGCCGCACAGGAGAAGACATCGGGTGGCGCGAGCGGTGACGAGCGCCGGTGAAGGTAATCGGACGGGCCGGCGCTCATGTGAAGCTCGCGTGAGCCGGATCGGCGGCCGACCGACGCGCTGTCAGGCGCCGACGGCGACCGCGACATGGCGACTCGGCGGCGCCGCGGGCTGTCGCCCTGACGGCGCGGCCACCGGTGCGAGCAGGCAGGCGAGCTCGTGGGGGGCGGGCAGCGCACGGCCCGCCGCGAGGCGGTGCTCGATCACACCCCAGATCGCGGCCGCTCCGAGGCGGGGGGCGCCCGCGCCATCCTCCGCGCCGCCTGCGCCCTGTACCGTACGCGCGAACGCCGATGCCAGCCCGCGGCGCAGACGCACGCCCTGCGCCCCCAGCGCCGGCAGGCCCGTGAAGGCGGCAAGCGCCAGCTCGCGGTCAAGCGCCAGCTCGCGCACCATCACGCTCACGCGCCCGAAGGGCGACCGATCCCCGGCATCCAATCGCCGGCCGGCCCGATCGAAGAGCGCGCCCATGGACTCCTCGATCGCCACGAGCAGGCACGCGTTGCAGCCGCCGAACAGCACCTCTACGCGCCGCCTCGGCACGAGCGCGTGCTCGGCGAGCAGGTCAATGTTCAGACGGAGGGGGTCCCCATCGGCGAGCAGCTCGATCGCCGCGGCGAGCATCCGGCCGCGCTCGTCGTCGAGGCGCATCGTGCGCAGCCGCTCCGGCTCTTGGCGATAGCGCGCCTGCGGGCGAGGCCCATGCACCGCCGCACTGAGGACGGAGGCCTCTCCGCAGACCGCGAGCGCCCAGCCGCAGAGGCGGCCGGCGAGCTGCGGCATCTCGGCGGCCCGCCCCCCGAGCAGCATCTCGCGCGCCACCGCGACCGCGCCGGCGACCACGCCGGTCGCGAGCACGGGCAGAGGGTCGACCGCGATGCCCAGCTGCTCCGCGAGGGCGGCGGCCGCCTGCGCTTCGATTCGCAGCGCCTGTGCGCGAGCCTCCGCGCTTACATGCTGCGCCTCCGCAAGCAACAGGTGCGCGCGCTGGGGCTGCTCGGCGACCATCTCGCAGAACGCGCCAATCCCCGTGCGCAGCCGCTCGCGCGGACCGCGCGCTCCCACCTGCGCGGCGGCGAGCTGACGCCCGGCGGTGAGCGCCGCATGCTCCTGCGCGCCGAGGAAGCACTCGTGCATCCCCTCCGGGAAGTGCTTGTAGAGCGTCTTCGGCGACACCCCGGCCAGGGCGCACAGCCCCCGCACGGTCATCCGCTCATAGCCATGCTCGGCGACCCCATGGGTGATCGCCGCGCAGAGCCGAAGGAACTGACTGGAAGCCACCCGCTCCGGGTCGGTGCCCGGTCCGGGCGGCAGCCGTTCGTCGAGGGGGTCCGTCAGGCGGTCGTGCATCGCTTCACCTCTCCTCCATGGTTGCGACACGTTCAGGCTCGCAACCCACATCTCCCGGCTGTGATGGCACCGGCTGTGAGTGCGGCCCAACACGA
This sequence comes from Solirubrobacterales bacterium, assembly GCA_027314825.1. GTDB lineage: Bacteria > Actinomycetota > Thermoleophilia > Solirubrobacterales > Solirubrobacteraceae > Palsa-744. The sequence goes on along the minus strand of DAHVAB010000001.1, from coordinate 3,133 downwards.
TTGGGCTGTAGACGGTAACACGGTCAGGCTGCAACATGCCCGCCTGTGCCGAGCGAAGACGAGAACCGACGCGGAGCAGAGCGCGACCCGCTGCTGATCGGCCTCGGCCGGGCGATCCGCAGGCTCCGCTTCGAGAATGACGACATCTCCCAGGAGCAGCTCGGGCAGGACAGCGACGTGCACCGCAACTACATCGGCGGGATCGAGCGCGCCGAGCGGATGCCGACGCTGCTGAGCGTCGCGAAGATCGCCGGAGCGTTCCAGATGCGCCCCTCGCAGCTGCTGGAGCTGGCCGAGCGGGAGGCCGAGCGACACGGCGCATTCTGGCCGCAGCCGGCCAACGAGCCACCGCGGGAGTGAGCTCCCACGGTAAGGCTTCGGCGCTCTCGCAGGTGGCCACCGTAAAACTCCTCTCACAGAAGCGGTCGCAGGCCCCGCGTGCCCTCGACACGATCGGCGACCGTGCCAGGGTCCAGGCACGGCGTTACAGGTGAAGGCATAGCGCGTTGCCGGCAGCTGCGCGGCGAGCCCGGTCGCCCGGCGCACAGCCGCTCGCCCAAGCCGCGTCCGGCATCTCATCGTGAGCCATCCTCTGCACCGCGGCCGCATGGCGGCATACCAAGCGGCGATCCGCGGCGCCGCGCGGCAACGCCGACGGCGACGAGCCCGCTCTTCGGCGCCCAATCCACCGGAATGGGCGCCCGGATGCCGTCCGCCATGCTTAACGAGAGCTAACACGGGTCGCGTGCCGGCGGCCGACGTTTGGGAGCAGCCCGGAGGCATCGGAGACGGTCCCGAGCGCAGCGGGTGCTGCCCAGGAGCTGTCGGCAAGCCTTCACCTCCCAGTGACGACCGTCGGGTGCGCCGCTGCGACGAACGTCCGGACCCGCTGCCACGATCGGTGTGCATATGGGGCACCCCTCACCGCTAGCCTGTCCCGCGCGCAAGAACCACACCGAGCTGCCAGCAATCCGACCGGTACGGATGGTCGAGACCGGTTAGAGGCATGCCCCGGACGCTGGAGGAGGCCTGACGCGGAACACGCAGCCGGGAGATCAGCATGAGCAGAGCGACGATCACGCTTGACGGATCAGCACGGGACGTCCTGACCGGTGCGCTGGTGGAGAAGCTCGCCGGTGAGACGGAGCGCCTGACCGGCGCGCTTGAACGCGCCGACCGCGAAGCGCACCCCGATCGCGCCCGCAGCGCCTATCAGCGCATCCACCAGGTGGGAGAGCTGCTCAACGAGCTCGGATGGGGCACCGCGCGAGCGCGGGACGCGATCACGATCGACGCGGAGAGCCAGCTTCCCGTCATCCTCACTGCGCTCCGCGAGGCCGGGGATGCCGCGAGGCTGAACGCTGAAGATGCACGCAAGCATGGCAGCGACGAGCAAGCACGCCGAGCCTCCGTCTGTGCGCAGGAGATCGGACAGGCACTACGGACCGTGGAGGCGCAGAGCCGGCCTGCCCACACGCGCGGATCTCGCTCTCAGCCGCCATGATCGGACCAGCGATCCGCGCATCCAGCCGGCTGGGCGGCACGCATCCGGGTGTGGGCGGTCTTGTGCCAGGCCGACTTCTTCCAGCTCGATGAGCCCCGCATCCAGGCCGGAGGGGAGCGTGCCGCCGGCGGTAGCGGAGACGATGTGCTGCGGTGCGCGCCAGCCGATCCGCTTGATCAGAGCGCCGAGCGGCGGCCGCACGCCTGCCGCGCAGGCACGGCGGCGGCAAACGCCCGCATGACACGATAGTCGCCGACGCTGCATGCTTGCCGGGCCTGCGCCGCACGCGCACGCCGCGCGCCAGCAAGGCCGGCGGCCCCCCGGCCGTCCATGGCCGGCGGGGCCACCGATGCTCTACTTCACTCCGACGCCCGGCCGTCAGCCGGTCGAGCTCGAAGAGGTTGTCGTGGTGGTCGTGCTCGTCGTGCGGGGAGCGTGGGCGACGATCCGGCGGATCGTCACTTCAGGCGTGAGCCCTTCGGCTTCGCAGCCCTTGTGCATGAAGCTCACCTTCCCGATCAGCTTCGCCCAGTCGCCTTCGGCGAGACCAGCGACCGCGACGTCGCCGTGCAGGCGCACGTGGCTGACCGCGTATTCCACGGTCTTGCCCTTCGCTTCACGGGCGTGATCGTTGGCGCGCTTGACTTCCAGGGTCAGCTCACCCTTGTAGGTCGGGTGCTTGGCGGCTTCGGATTCGGCTTCGAGCTTGACGCTCTTGACCGTGCCCGCGACGACATACGCCCGGCCGTGGGCCATGCAGCGGTGCGCCTTGCCCTGCTCGGCGCCCTTGCCTTTGCCATCTTCACTGTGGCCCTTGCCGTGATCGGCGTGCCCCTTGCCGCCTTCGCCGTCGGCCGTGCCCTTTTCATCATGGGTGCTGCCGCTGCTGTCCGGACTGCCCGTCGAGTGCGTGGCGCCGGCTTGGCCGCCGCCCGCATGTTCGGCGCCCTGTTCGGAGCGATCCTTGGAGCCAGGGTTGGAGCCGTCGTTCGGAGTGCTGGCGGGCGGGCCGGCCGGCGTGCTCTGCGGGGCATGTGAGGTCCCCTGGTTTTCCGGTGCCTTGGCCGGCAGCGCCCACGCCGGGGTGCTCGCCAGGGCCATCACGGCGGTTGCGAGCATCAGCTTCCTGATCATCTGCTGCCTCCTGCGTTGCTTTTCACAATGGGACAATCGGCCTCGGTCGCAGCGCCCCACGGCGATCACCGCCTCGCGGCGCCTCCCTGGCCCGACCTGGACGACATCGCTTCAACGCGGCGGGCGGCCAGAGGTCAGGGGGTATTGCGGCGCGGCACGCCCGACGCAGGCGATTCCTCCTGCGGCGAGGCCGGTGAGGCGGCATCTTCAGGGGCCTGCGGGCTCGCCGCCGGGCCGCCGGCCGATTCCCCGGCCGACCGGCCGGCATGCGACTGGCCGGCCGCCGGCGCCTGCCCCTGTCCTTCGCTCGGGCTCGGCGCCTGCGCAGCGCCGCCGGCGCCGGTCCCGCTCGCCCCGCCTTCTCCGGCCGACCCGGCCCGCGGATGGGTGCCGCCCGCGGCGCCGGGCGCAGCGCCAAGGCCGGAGCGGTGGCCGCCGCCGTGCGCGGCGCGACCGCCTTCGGGGCCCGATGCGTGGCGCGAGGGACGAGTGCCC
>DAHVAB010000019.1 GCA_027314825.1 Solirubrobacterales bacterium | reverse complement strand
GTGGTGGCGACCGGGTCGCTGTGGCCCGGCAGCAGGCAGCCGCCGGCTGTGCGAGACGCCGCCGCCAGGCCTCGGCGACAGGCAGCCGCCGACCGTGCGAGACGCCGCCGCCAGGCCTCGGCGACAGGCCGCCGCCGACCGTGCGAGACGCCGCCGCCAGGCCTCAACGGCAGGCCGCCGAGGCCCAGCGACACGCAACCGCTGGCTCAGCGGTCGCGACGGGCAGCGTGGTCCGGCGGGAGCATCCGCGCGAGCGTGGCGCCCCTGTTGCTGCCCTGGTGGACGATCACCGCGGCCTCACCGCGCTGCAGCGATCGAATCTGCTCCGGGGTCACGAGCTTCTCGGTGACCCTGGTCGCGCTCCAGCGATCATCGCTGGTGTGCGTCATGCGCCATGCACCCTGCTCTCCGGAATGCTCGGAGACGAGGCGGGCCGAGTCCGGGTTGGTCTGCCGGAAGGAGATCAGCGAGCTGAGGTTGCCCGTGACCTGCTCCAGCAGGGTGTCCCGGCCGGCCGTGCGCAGGTCGGAGACCTCCTGGGTTGCGAGGATCAGGCTCATGCCTGCGCCCCTGGCCCTCCCGAAGAGGCCGCCGATCTGGCCGGCGGCGAGCGCGGCGAACTCGTCGATCACCGCCACGGAGGGGACCGGCGCGCTCTGCAGAGCGGCCGTCGCGGTCTGCATGTCCAGCACGATCGCGGCGCCCATCATCTGCATGAGCAGGGGCCTCTGGTCGGAGCGCAGCGTGAAGAGCACCACCGCTCCTTCGCGGATCGCTCCGAGCAGCTCGAAGCGATCGGCCCCGGTCGTGTCGGGATCCAGCCAGCGACCCACATCCGACTCCGCCATGATCGACAGCCGGTCTCGCACCCCGGAGAGGTCGCTGCGCTGACGCGTGCTCAGCGAGTCCAGGTAGTCGAAGGAGCGTCTCGCCTGCTCTTCTGGCAGGGTGCGAAGCAGCTCCTCCAGCCGCTCCGGATAGAGGTGGTCGGCCAGCCGAGCCAGGCTGACCTCGCGGCCGGCCAGATGCAGTGCCCTGACCGCGTGGCCGAGGTAGCGCTGAGCCTGGCGAAGGTAGTGCGGCTCGGTGAACCGCTCGCCTGCCAGCGCCTTGTCGGCGATCTCCGTCTCACTTCCCTCCGCGAACGGGTTGTAGACGGTGGGACCGTCCGGAGACCACTCCAGGAAGCGCCTGCCCGCCTGTGCAGCCGCCGCCGCGACCCGCTCGCGCAGGGCCGGATCGCCCTTCGGGTCGACCACTATCGTCGCCAGCCGCGCCTCGATCGCCCGCACGGCGATCCAGCCCAGCAGGACCGTCTTGCCCGAGCCGGCAGCGCCCAGGACCAGGGTGTGCAGTCCGCTTGCCGGACTGATGAGCGGGAAGCGAACCGGGCGGTGCCGGTCGTCCTCGCCCACGATCAGCTCACCGCCGGTGAGCCAGTCGCCCCGGCGACGCCGCAGGCGGCTCGCCAGGCGCATCGCGCCCTGCCTGAGCAGGTGCATCGGCCCGGTCCGGGCCTGCGCCGCCTCGGCGAGCTCTCCGCCGAAGGAGAGCTCCCGCCGGTGCGCGCGCCGTGCTCTGAATGTCGCGAACAGCGCCGCGGTGCCGAGCACGGTCTGGACGGGTCCAGGCTGCGGCGCGACCGCCAGCAGCGCGCCGAGGCCCACGGCCGCCCACGTCCAGCGCAGCTGCAGGCGCTCCATCGCTCGGAGCGCGAGCCAGCCGACCAGCATCCCCATGCCGACGTGCTCGACCGAGCCCGCGAGCCAGTGAAGCGGCTCCTGCAGCTGCTGGAGCACGTCGAGCCCATGGGGCGGAAACCCGGGCCTGCTGCCCGAGGCCGGGAACGAAGCGCCGCCGGCCCATGGGGAGCCGGTGGCGCCTGGATTCGGGGCTCCCGCCGCGCTCGGCGACGAGAGTCCTGGTGAGGTGGCATGCATTGCTGCCTCCTTTCAGGCAGACGGCCTCCGCCGTCCGCCACTCGTGGTGGGGACGGCCGGCCCGCGGGCCGCCGTCCGGCTTGACGTCCGGCGATCGCGCCGGGCGCAGATCTGGCCCCCCCGCTGCCGGGGGCGGCCGGGAAAGCGGGGGCGGCCGGGAAAGCTCAGGAGGACGGCTGCGCCGGTCCGCGCGAATCACGGCGCTCACGCCTCAGGGGGGGGTGGCCGGGCAGGCGCGGACCCACCGCGGCAGTCGGCTGGGATCACACCGCTCACGCCTCCGGGCGGGGCCGGGCAGGCGCGGATGCGCTACGGCGATCGGCGCGAATCGCGCCGCTCATGCCTCCGGGCGGGGGCCGGGCAGGCGCGGATGCACCGGGGCGCCGCCGGCGCGTCGGGCGGAGCCGCTCAGATCAGCCGGTAGCCGACCGCACGCACGTTCAGCACCCAGCGGCCGCCGTCGACGGCGGCCAGCTTGCGCCGCAGCCGGCTGGCATGGGAGTCCAGCGTGCGGGTGGAGCACGCGCAGGGGTAGCCCCAGACCTCGGCGAGCAGCTCATGCCTGGTCAGCACGCGTGACGGGTCCGCCGCGAGCCTCAGCAGAAGCTCGTACTCCAGCCTGCGCAGGTCGAGACAGCGACCGCGCAGCGTGACCGTGCGCCGCAGACTGTCGATCCTGAGATCGCCGACCGTGATCGTCCGGCCGGCGGCGGCGGGCGCCTGGCCGCGGCGCAGCAGCGCTCTGACACGCAGGCGCAGCTCCAGCTGCGATGGCGGGCTGGACATGAAGTCGTCGGCGCCGGCCTCGAACGCACGCACGAGCGCGAGCTGGTCTCCTGTCGCGCCGATCACCGGCGCGGGCACCTCGTCGCCCAGCAGCGCGAGCAGGTCCAGGGGGCCGCGCGCGCTCTCCAGCTGGCCGATGACCGCCAGCCGCCATGCGCGCCGGGCGAGCATCGCCTCGGCGTGCCGGGAGCTGCCGGCGAGGCCGACCTCGTAACCGTCCGCGATCAGCAGGCCGCGGAGCGCGGCGCCGAGAGCGGGGGCGGACTCGGCCAGAAGGATCGCCGGCGCCAGGCCCGCGGACGACGAGCCGCCGAGCGCGACGGCATCGCGACGGCCGGGAGACGGCTCAGCCAAGCTCCACCTCGCGCGGGCTCACCCCGAGCCCATCGCGGGCGATGATCGCGAGCACGTCGGCGTGCACCCACGGGCTCGGCGCCTTGCCGGGAGCGTCCGCGGCCAGGCCGAGACGGCGCGCCAGCCAGGTGGTTTCGCCGCTCACGATGCCATGGCCGTCGTGCTTGACGCGGCCGCAGCGCCGCGCGATCTCGCTCATGCTCACCTCTCCGCGCGCCACCAGGGCAAGCGCTCGCTCGCGCAGCCCACGGTTCAGGACGGTGCGGCTGCCCACAAGGCGCTGCAGCTCGACGGTGAGCGTCGCAACCGAGACCTCGCGATCCTCCCACCGACTCAGGATCGCGCTCGCGGTGATCGCACGCACCGGCTCGTAGCACTGGAGCCTGCCCACCACCTCGCGCACGCTGCATGGGCGGCACTTCCCGGCGGCGCCCGCGCACCAACGCAGGTGCGGGATGGCGCTGCAGCCCGGGATGAGCCTCAGCGCGAGCTCCTCGCCATCCGGGCCGATCAGGCCGTCCGGCCCGTTCGCGCCCGGGGCCAGTGGCTCGGCCATCGCCTCCAGCTCCGCATACGGCGCGATGCGCAGGTCGTCGCCGCGCACGCGCCTGCAGCCGGCCGGGTCCGGGTCGCTCAGGTATGCGCGGCAGGCCGCCTCCGCGCTGGCCGGCGGCTCGTCGGCCGCCAGGTGCGCGATCAGCCGCCTGTCGGTCATGGTGCTCTCGTCGCGATCGACCAGCAGCCTGCTGCCCGCGACCCCCGCCAGCAGAACGACCTCGCGACGGCGACCGCCACGATCGACATGGCGGGCGATCACATGCCCGCCGGCAGCGGGTGTGCGCTCGCGTGCCTTGACCCTGCCGGGCTGCCCGGCGCTCTCGCCCCGGCGCGTGAACGTCCCGGCGGGATGGCGAGGAAGCGGCGGCGAGACTGCGGTCGTGCTCATTGCTGATCTCCTGGCGTCTTGGGGCGGCTGCCGTGGGTGGTGCTTGCGGCCTTCTACGCGATCGCGGAGACGGCATGGACGCGCCGAGAGCACCCTCAGCCGTGACGGCCGACGGGGCCGAGACCCCCTATAGGGGGTCTCGGAGGGGGCGCTCGATCGGCGACCCGGACAGGAGAAGTTGGCGCGAAGTGGTCAATCGCGAGGCGCGAGAGGCCGGCCGGCCGGGGGGCGTGGAGCGGTGCTGCGGGATGCGTCGCGGGGCGTGCCGAGCGACGTGCCGGGCGGCGCGCCGGGCGACCTGGCGGCACGGCGACCACGCACGCTCGTCGGCGCCGCAGGCGCGCCGAGCAACGGTGGGAGACGAGCGGCCCGCAGGACGATCAGGCCCACATGCCCCGCCGGGAAGTCCCGCGCGCGGCGAGCATGTCCCGCCAAACGACGGCGAGCGCGAATGTGCCGCCGGCTCCGATCTGCTGTGCCCGCCGCCGCCGGCGGGTTGTGATGCGGCTGGCGCGCCGCTAATGGCTGGCTGAGGAGAAAGGGAGAGTCCAACCGTAGCGCTCGACCGCCGCCCCCTCCCCTTCCCACCGCCGCAGACCGCGCTCGCGGGCCGCGAGACTGCGCGGACGTCGCCTGCTTTTCCGCATTCCAGAGCCAAAGCGTGAGCACCGAGACTCGCAGTCGCCCTCCTCACACAGAGCCGGGCAAACGCATCGCAACGGCGCCGCCGCGGCAGGCAACCGCATCGCGGCACGGGGCAACCGCATCTTCGCGCGCGCGAACGCACCGACCATTTCGCGCCACGAACAGGCTGCGCGCGCATCGCGGCCGCCGGCGGCCCGGCTGTACCGCGCAGAGCACGCCGCGCGGCCCGCAGCACCCGGCCCGCAGCAACCGGCCCGCAGCACCCGGCCCGCAGCTACTCGGTGCCGCGCCAGGTCATCCAGGCGAAGACCGCCTGCAGCGGCAGCCGCGCCCAGAGCAGCGACCTCGGGAACCGCCGGAAGCGCTCCGGCCGCACGGCCATGTACACGTTCGCCGGGAACACGGCGAGCAGGGTGGCCAACAGCCAGTGGCGGGCGATCCTGCGCGTGCGGTCGGAGACCACCGCCAGGCCGCCGGCCAGCTCCGCGATCCCGCTGGCCACCACGACCTCCCGGCTGCGCCGGTCCAGGGGCGGCGGCACGATCGCCTCGTAGAAGCGCGGTCGCAGGAAATGCATGGCCCCCGCCCCGATCCAGAAGGCGGCGGTGCCGCAACGTGCTATCGCCGATCGACTCACCGGCGCGAGCCTACTCCACCTTCGAGTACCGTTCATGTGCGGCGGCAGGCTTCCGCGACGAGACGCAGATCGAGGGGATCGGAGAGCAAGGGGATGACAATGACCGCGAAACGGCCGAGCGGCTCGGCCCGAAGGCCATCGAGACGGATCGGCGCGATCCTCGCATCCTGCGCTCTGGCCGCGCTGCTCGCCGGCTGCGGCAGCAGCGCCTCCACAACCGGCTCCGCCGCCTCGGCATCCGGCTCCGCCGGCTCCGCCGGCTCCGCGTCCAGCGCCGACGCGGGCACCGGCCCCGTCACGCCCGGGTCTGGCAAGCAGTCGCCGAGCTCTACGCCTGCGGTCGCGTCCGTCTCCGGCACGCCCATCACCAAGTCCGCCTACGAACACTGGCGGGAAGTCGACGCGGCGGACGGCGCGAAGGGCAACATCGGGCACCGCGCGCTCGCCTTCCTGATCACCTCCAGCTGGGTGCTCGGCGAAGCCGCCCACCGACACGCCACCGTCACCGAATCCGAAGTCTCTAAGCGCCTGGCCGCGCTGGAGCACAAGAGCTTCCCCAAGAAGGGAGAGCTGCAGGCGTTCCTCAACAAGAGCAAGCAGACCCAGCAGGATCTGCAGATGCGCGTGAAGGTCGAAATGCTGAGCGGCCTGATCAAGGGCGAAATCAGAGCAACCGCCTCCAAAGGGAAGGCGAACGCGGCCCTCGCGAGCTTCGAGGGCGAATTCAAGGCCCGCTGGCGCGCCCGCACGAGCTGCCAGCCCGCTTACGTGATGGAAGACTGCAAGCAATACAAAGGCTCGGGAGAACCGGCGCTCTCCGAACCGGCCGCAGGCAGCTCGAGCGCCAAGGCGGGCAGCTCGGCCTCCTCCTCGGGATCGAGCGCCGGCGCCGGCAGCTCCTCCAGCAAAGCGAGCGCTCAGAGCGGCTCCAGCTCCACCGGCGAGGTGTACTCGGCCCCCGGCGCCTTCGCGGTGCAGAGCCCCGCCTTCACCCGCAACGGCCCGATCCCCGCCAAGTACACCTGCGACGGCGCCGGCACGTCCCCGCCGCTGCAGCTCAGCAACGTCCCGAAGAAGGCCTCCGAGCTCGTCCTGTTCGTGATCGACGACACCAACAGCACCCCGACAGGGGGCATCCGCTGGGTGCTCGGCGGCATCAACCCGTCGACGAGCAGCATCGCCGCCGGCCAGACCCCCGCGGGCGCGATCGTCGGCACCAACGGCGAAGGCAAGGCCGCCTACGGACCGATCTGCCCCGCCAAGGGCAAGACCGACACGATCGAGATCGTCGCCTACGCGCTGAAGAAGCCGATCAAGCTCTCCCCCGGCTTCCAGCCATCACTCGCCGAGAGCGAGTACGGCTCCACCAAAGACCTGCTCGGCGAAGCGGCCGTCACCTACGCCACCTACCACCGCCCCTAGCGTCCCGCGCCGCCTCCGCGGATTCTCAAACGGGACAAAGCCACCCGTCGCTGCGTAGTTTCCCCCAATGACGGCGAGCCCCGCCGGGCTTAGCTTCGTTGGTATGAGGGAGATGGCGTCGGGGACATCTTCAGGCGGCAGGCGATGAGCCGGATCGTCGTGCTCGGGGCGGGCATCTCCGGGCACACGGCGGCGGCATTCGCGCGCAGCCGGCTGGGCGGCGAGCACACGGTCACCGTGATCTCCCCGCGACCCGACTACAACTGGGTGCCATCGAACATCTGGGTGGGCGTCGGCCTGATGACGCCCGCCCAGGTGACCCTCCCGCTCGCCCCCATCTACGAACGTGCCGGGATCGAGTTCGTGCAGGCCGCCGCGCGCGAGATCCACCCCGACGGCGACGCGGACACCACGACTCCATACGTGAGCGCCGAGCGCGCCGACGGCAGCCGCACCAGGATCCCCTACGACTTCCTGATCAACGCGACCGGCCCGGCGCTGCGCTTCGACAAGACAGAGGGTCTCGGCCCCGACGCCGGACACACCCACTCGGTCTGCCTGCCCGACCATGCCGCCCGGGCGGCCGCGGCGCTCGCCGAGGAGGTGGAGCGGATGCGCGGCGGGCAGCGGCGACGCTTCCTGGTCGGCGTCGGCCACGGCACCTGCACCTGCGAGGGCGCCGCCTTCGAGTACATCGTCAACCTCGAGTTCGAGCTGCGCGCGCGGGGAGTGCGCGATATGGCCGAGATCACCTGGATCACCAACGAGTACGAGCTCGGCGACTTCGGGATGGGCGGCATGCACCTCAGGCGGGGCGGCTACATGATCCCCTCCAGCGTCTTCAACGCCTCCCTGTTCGCCGAGCGCGGGATCGACTGGATCACCCGCGCGCACGTCAGCCGGATCGAGGCGGGCTGCGCCCACTATGAGACGCTCGACGGCCACGAGGATCAGCACGAGTTCGACTTCGCGATGCTCCTGCCCCCGTTCACCGGGGTCGGCCTGCAGGCCATCGACCGCGACGGCGCCGAGATCACCGAGCGCCTCTTCGCGCCCAACGGCTTCATGCGCGTCGACGCCGACTACACGGCCAAGCCGTACGAGGAGTGGGCCGCGGGCGACTGGCCGCGCACCTACCAGTCCCCCCACTACTCCAACATCTTCGCGGCCGGCATCGCGTTCGCCCCGCCCCACCCCATCTCCGCCCCGCACAAGAGCCCGAACGGGACGCCGATCGCGCCCGCTCCGCCCCGCACCGGCATGCCCTCCGCGATGATCGGCAAGGCGGTCGCCGGCAGCATCGCGGACATGATCGGCGGCTCGCCCAGCCCCACGCACACCGCCTCGATGGCGGAGATGGGCGCCGCCTGCGTCGCATCCGCCGGCGCCAACCCGTTCACGGGCACCGCCGCCTCGATGACCGTCTACCCGATCGTCCCCGACTACCACCGCTATCCGCGCTACGGCCGCGATCAGAGCCGGACCTTCGGTGAGATCGGGCTGGCCGGCCACTGGATCAAGATCGTGCTGCACCACCTCTTCCTATACAAGGCGCGCCTGCGCCCCGGCTGGCGGCTGATCCCGGAGTGAGAGCCGCGATGACAAGCGACGAGCACGCCGACCAGACCATCACCAGGCCGACCCGTCTCACCCTGTTCGGGCGCACCTTCCTCCCCTGGCAGGCATGGCGCTTCGCCGCGATCAACCTGAAGATGATCGGGATCATCAGGCGCAGCCACCGCGGGCAGCGGTCGCATTAGCTGCACGCCAGCGCGCGGACCGGCGGCAGCCGCGCGGCGGCAGAGCGCCTGATATTCCCACACACTAAGGTACGCTCTGTGCATCCCGTGCGGCAGAGCCGGACCCGGTCGCAGCGCCGGGCGCGGGGCCACGCGGGAGCGGGCGGCAGATGAGCGAGAACCTCAACATCGCGATGATCGGGCTCGGCAACATGGGCGGGCGGATCGCCGCCCGGCTCGTGAGCGCCGGCTGGGCGACCATGGGCTTCGACCTCTCCCAGGAGAGGCTGCGAGCGGCACCGGTGCAGCCGGCCGACTCGCCGGCGCAGATCGCAGAGCGCTGCGATGTGGTCTTCCTCTCCCTCCCCGACAGCACCGCGGTCGAGTCCGTTCTCTACGGGCCGGGCGGCCTCGCCGCCGCCTGCCGTGCCGGCCAGATCGTGGTCGACCTCAGCACCGCCGACCCCGACTCCACCAGGCGCATCCACGCCGACCTCGCCGCGCGCGGAGCGCAGCTGCTCGACGCAGGGATCTCCGGCGGGGCGCCCGCCGCGGAGAAGGGCACCCTCACCCTGATGGTCGGCGGCGATGAGCAGGCGCTCTCGACGGTCAGGCCGGTGCTCGACGCGTTCGCCGAACGGGTCTTTCACATGGGCGGCCCTGGCCTCGGACACGTCACCAAGATCCTCAACAACTTCCTGAACGGGATCAGCCTCGCCGCCACCGCGGAGGTGATGGTCGCCGCGCGTAAGGCGGGCCTCGATCTTCACCGCTTCCTGGATGTCCTCAACACGAGCAGCGGCGTCAACTTCGCGACGCTCAACAGATTTCCGAAGATCGTCGACGGCGATTACATGGAGGGCGGGCTGAGCGGCAACCTGATGGCCAAGGACATCCAGCTCTACCTTCACCTCACCCGCTCATTGCAGGTGACGAGCCTCGCCGGCCCGCCCTGCCTCGGCGCGTTTCACCTCGCCGCCGCGCTCGGCTACGGCGATCAGATATCAAACCGCGTCGTCGATGCGATAGGAGACATCTCCGGCGGCGTGCGCCTCCAAGAGGACTCCGGCGGGGTGCCCCTCCAGGATGACTCTCGCGGAGCGCGCCTCCAGGAGGACTCCGGCGGGGTGCGCCCGCAGCAGGGGCCGCACGCCGGCGCCGCCGACGATCGGGCCGGCTCGGGCGCGGAGGCGCGATGACGGTGATCGCGAGAGGCGATCGTGTCAGCTGGGCCGGGCGGCCGGGATGAGGGTGAGCCCCGGCAACGGTCGCACCCAGCGGCGCGGTGACACGTTCACCGGCGGCGTGTGGGCCGACTCCGCGCTGCCCGCGGCCGACGGGGTCGCCGTCACCACCGTGATCTTCGAGCCGGGCGCCCGCACATACTGGCACCGCCACGAGGTCGGCCAGGTGCTCCACGTCACCCACGGCGAAGGCTGGCTGCAATCCGCGACCGGCGAGGGGCAGCCGCTCAGACCCGGCGACATCGCCCACATCCCGGCCGGCGAGCTGCACTGGCACGGCGCCACCCCCGCGAGCGTCTTCTCACATGTGGCCGTCTCGATCGGCGCCACCGAATGGATGGATGCCGTCACCGAGGACGATTATGTTAACGCCTTCGGCCGGGGTCGCGTCGTGGCATCGTCGGGGCCGGCCGGCTGAGTGGCGCGGCGAGCGGGCACCACGGTCCTCACCGCTCGCCCACTTCATCGCCGCGCCTGGGAGGCCTCGCCTCAGCGCACCGTCACCTGCGTGCTGTTGCTCGGCCGATAGCCGGCGTCGCCGCCGTAGCGCACGCGGTAGACGCCCGGCGCCAGATGCCCGCGCGTCAGCGAGTACGCCGAGCCGCCTTCGGCGGCCCTGCGCAGACGCACCGAGGCGACGGTGCTCCAGTCGATGCGCGTGCGCAGCTGCAGCATCACCATCTCACCGTCGCGGCGCGGTCTCACCACTCCGGAGAGCCTCAACCGATCGCGCGTGAGCTTCTGCACACGCAGCGTCACATGGCTGCGGGCCCGCGCCCTGACGGCGTGACTGGTGCTCGCCAGATTGGACGCGTCCGCTCCGAGGTAGACACGGTAGAGGCCCGGGGTGGCATGGGCCAGAGTGGCCGTGTAGCGCGAGCGCGTCGACGTGGCCTTCTGCAGCCGGGTCCTGCCGACCGTCTTCCAGCCGCTGCGGGTGCGCTTCTGAAGGACGAGGTTGCGCCCGTTGTGCGGCGGGTAGACCGAGCCCCAGAGACGCAGCCGTTCGCCGGGCATCCAGCCGAGACGGAGCGTCAGGCGGGCTTGCGTCTTCTTCTGCTGTTCTTCCTGGCGCTGCACTGGGGGCTGCGGCGCCGGCGCCGGCAGGGGGGTCACTCCTGGAGCGGGGCTTGGCGACGGGCCCGGCGCCAGGATGCCGGCGTCGACGGTCCAGCTCACCTGCTTGACAGCGGTATCGACGCCTTCCGCGTCGGTGGCATACACGGCCAGCGTGTAGGTCCCGGGCGCAAGATCGTCGACCGTGACCTTCCCACCGACCGCCTGCGTCCAAGCGCCCGGCTTGCCATTGACCGTCAGCTGGTAGTAGTAGCTGACTCCCGTCTCGACCGGTTCGGTCGCCAGCAGCACCGTCACCGACGAGCTGAGATCGAATTCAGGCGTGAGCACGAGGCTCAGCGCATCCTCACCCGCTTCCGGAGGCTTGCGGCCATGCGTTTCCGGCGCGCTGACGCTCATGTCCGCTTCGACGCCGGCCACTTCTCCGGCGAGCCCCGCGTCGAGGTGATAGGCGCCCTCCGGGGCTCCCTGCGCGACGGTCATGTACCACACCACATTGGTGTACCCCTTGGACAGCGCGACCGGCCAGGTGCCGACGAGATGGCCTCCTTCGTCGAGGCTCAGCGGCATCGCCACCATGGCCGTTTCGCCTTCGCCCGTTTCCGCCTCGCCGTAAACGCTCACGTCACCCGCTTTCAGCGTGTCGGGGCTCAACGCTTCAGCGCTCGGCCCGACGATCGAGAAGCGCAGGTCCGCGTTCGCTTCCGCCGGCTCATAGACCGTGAGCGGCAGCTTCACCGGCGTGCCCTGCGTCACCAGCTTGGGCGGGACGCCCCCCCACAGCACGGTGGGGACGTTGCCGTGGACGGCGAGCGAGCGTTCATCGGTGGCCAGGACCGCGCCCGAGCCGCCGGGGCTCACATCGACGAGCTCCAGGGTGATGGCATAATCGCCGATCGGAGCCCCAGAGGCGATGCTCACTTCGAACGGAGTGCTGGCCCTGTAGCCGGGCTTGACTTCGAATCCTTCGGGCGGTCCCCACCAGCCGGTCAGCTCGCCATTCCCCTCGGCCGTGATCGGCACCGGCACACCTCCAGAGCTCGCCGCGACATCGCTGGCCGTCAGCGCGCCCGGCGCATGGATCCTCACGCGCACCCGCGCGTGTTCGATCAGGTTTCCGCCCCACGGGTTGAACAGGCTGGCCTGCACCGAGAACGGCTCGGTCTGGAACACATCGGAGGGCAGCTGGCTCCAGGACACCGCAGGGTCGGTGATCGCGCGCAGCTGCGCCGCGGTCGTGTCCGTGCCCACACGGTCCATGAAGAACCCGGGAGTGGTTTCGTGTTCGTGCTGGAACAGGATCGCCGCGCGCACGTCGTCGGCCATCTGCGCGAAGGCCTGGATCCCTTTCAGCGTCCGGTCGCCGACCGGTTCGGCGGGAATGTTGGTGAATTTGACCATCTGGAGGATCGGAGCGACTTCCCACCTCAGCGTTTCAGCGTTGAACCAGGTCACGCTGCCGGGGAAGGTTTCCGAGCGGTTGTAGCTGAAGTTGCTGAAGTTGACGAACTGCTCGCCGCTCGTCAGCTGCGCTTCGGTGGGCGAGAGCGGATCGACCGACCGATTGAAGCTCACGTTCCAACCCGCCGGGAATGTCTGGCCTTCGGCCGGGAAGCCGAGGATCCGGTCGTAGTAGAGGACGGTGTCTATCGTGATCGGCGTTTCCTTGGATGCGGTCGTGCCGAGCGCCGCCGCCGCCAGATCCCATGCGTTGAACGCGAAATGGCTTTCAACGCCTTCGCTCGGAAGCTGTTTGACAACCGCGGGCGGGCCGGCCAGTTCGGCCGGCAGGCCCGGGATCGTGCCGGTGTTCAGGATCGACTCGTAGATGGACGCCGCCTCCGGCGCGGCATCGATCGGGACCCCGTCGATCTGGATCCGGCCGGCGGCGTCGAGCCCGATCGCCGTGCCTTCCTCCAGCTTGGTCGCGACCGCGGCCGTCTTGCGTTCCATCACTTCGTCGGAGGTGCGCGTCAGGTTGAGGCGGTCGAGTTCGACCTCTTTGACGAACATGGCGTACGCAGGCTGCGGTTCGCAGGCTTCAAGCTCGGCCGGAGTCCCACCCGCCGGCGGCGCGGTCAGCCACTGCCCCTGCAGCGGAATCACCCACACTTCCCGCCCGTCCACGGGATTGACCGTCGGCTTCACGCCCGGCACCCGTTCGTAGGAGACCGGCTGCGCGCACAGTTCAGTCGTCGCCGCTTCCCCGGACTCGGAGGCCGGCACCGTGTACGCCTGCAGGATCGGCGTGCCGTTCTCGGCGCGCAGCAGGACATCGAGATCCGAATACAGGGACCCGGTCGTCTGCCCACCACTGCCGCCCTGGCCATTGCCGCCCTGGCCGTTTCCGCCCGCGGCTTGCGCGGCCGGCGTCGCTCCGAGGCTCGACACCAACGCGACCACGAGGAGCGCCGCGAGAGCCGCCAACCATGTGAGCGCCCTGCGCGGCAGAGCGCGTACCGTCGTGATGCCATGCATGCCGATTCCTTTCTCGGAGCCCCACCCGGCCCAGCGAGGGCCCTACCTCCGCGACACGCGAGAAGCCCGCGCGGAGGGCTGACGACTGGTCAAGCAGCGGTGAGATTCATTCCGCTTTCGAACCTAGGAGCCACTGCGCCGGCGCTGATCCGTTCTGGCACGTAGCTCGCCGAGGCGGACTACTCGACCGCGATCGGTGACTTCTTGCACAGCTCACCCCACGCCTCGATCGCCGGCTCCAGCGGCATCGACGCATCCCCCGCCTGCGCTCTCACCCGCGGCGGCAGGCAGCTCACCCGGTAGCCGCCGAGGATCCCCTCGTGGATGTCCCTCTCCGCCAGGAACACGATCTGGCGGCGGCCCTCATACTCCCAGTCGCGCGGGTACTCGCCGGCATAGGCGCGGCAGGCGATCAGCAGGCCGTCGGCGCGTCTGGCGCACTCCCTGGCGCGGGCGCGATCGCGGCAGACGAAGACGACGCGCGGCGGCGCGGCCTCCTTGCGGCCATACCCACGGGCGAGCATCCACCAGCCGGTCAGAAAATGGTCATACCGGCACAGCTTCGCCCGCCAGCCCTCCGTACCGCAGCGATCGTCAAGCTCGAGCAACACGTTGCCCGCGAGCCACCCCCGGCAGGGGGTGGCTTCAAGACCTCCATCGCCCCCTGCGAGATCGCCGCCGCCCTGACCGCCCTGCGCTCGTTTCATCGGGCCAATGACAAGCTGGGGACGGATCGTCTCGAACGCCTCGATCGGGCCGCGGCTCCCGTCCGCGCCGGCTCGCAGGAAGTCGTGCGCCACCCGACCGCCCGGCAGGCGGAGGTCGGCCGGCCCGAGCGCGGCCTGGCCATCCGGGGTGCGGCGCATCGGCGGGGAGATCCCCGCGCCCGGCTCGCCGAGCACGCGCAGCGGCACACTCAGCGCCTGCTCGCACGCGAGCGCCCATGCGGCCGCGTGCAGGTCTCGCTTCACCGCTGTCAGCGCGGCCGCGGTCAGGTTCCTGCTCCCCCCGGCGGCCGGCTCGCGCTCACGCGCCACCTCCAGTCCCGCGGGCGTGAGCGCGAGGCACATCGGCACGCCGCCCCCGTCGGAGCGGTGAAACTGCAACCGTCGCAGCAGCCCCGCGTCGGCCAGCCGCTTGATCCGCCGCTGAGTGGTGCTGAGCGCTCTGCCCCCGCCGAGGCGGCGGTGCACCTGGCTGCTCAGCAGATGCCGGAATCCCGCCACCATCTCCAGCACCTGCAGATCGCGCTCGTCGAGGCGCAGCAGATAGGCGGTGCGACGGCCGCGCACCTCGGATTCATGAGCGGTATCGGCGAACTCGCGCAGAAATCGATCCGCACGTTCGACGCGAGTTACAAGATCGC
>DAHVAB010000199.1 GCA_027314825.1 Solirubrobacterales bacterium | reverse complement strand
TGGGCCGAGCAACGGGGTCTGGAGCGCAGGCTGGCGCAGGCCGCCCGCGGCGCAGCTCGGTGGCGGCGAGCTCGGCCTGCGGCTGGCGGCGAGTGACGCTCCAGCACCCCGCGGCGGTGGTGCGCAGCAGGCTCCCGCCGGGACTGCCAGCTCACCAGGCGGTCCAGCCGCCGTCCACCGCCAACACGTGGCCTGTCACGCTTGCGGAGGCGTCACACGCCAGGTAGCGCACCGCGTGGGCGACATCCTCCACGGTCGCGAATCGCCCGGTGGGAAGCCGCTGCTGAAGCACCTCTGAGCGGAAGCGCTCATCCCGCAGGAAGGGGGCCGTCAACGCCGTCTCCACGAACGTCGGAGCGACCGCGTTGACGCGCACCCCCGCGGCCGCCCACTCGACCGCCAAGGCCTTGCTGAGCCCGTTGACAGCGTGCTTGGTCGCACAGTAGGCCGCGCGCTGCGGATAGCCGACGCTTCCCATCTGCGAGGAGATCGTGATGAGGCTTCCGCTGCGGCTGCGGCGCAGCAGGGAGTCGCCGACCATGCGGCAGGCCAGGAACGTCGCCCGCACGTTTGTGTGGAAGAGCGCGTCCCAGTCGGCTGTGGGGTAGCTGCGCGCCGGTCCAGGGCGGTTGCCGCCGGCTGCGGTCACGAGCACGCGCAGGTCGCCGCTGCCCTCCGCGAAGCGCACTGCGGCCGCGAGCGCCTCTTCGTCGCCGACATCGGCTGCGTAGGAATACGCGACGCCGCCGGCCGATTGGATCTCATGCTGCACGGCGTCGATGTCCGCGCGCGTGCGGGAGACGAGCACCACGCATGCTCCCGCGGCGGCGAGCTCGATCGCGCATCCGCGGCCGATGCCGCGGCCCGCCCCTGTCACGAGCGCGAGACGCCCGTCCAGTGACCAGGGCCCCTCGCTCACGCGCCCGCACGCTTCAGGCGCATCGTGGCGGTGATGCCATGGCCGAGCATGTGCTCAGCCTCGCATATTGCCTCGATCGCCGGCGCGACGGCTCGGGTCCCGGCCGGAGTGAGCTGCTGCCAGGTGCATGTCTTCAGGAACTTGCCGACCCACAGACCGCCGGTGTAGCGTGCCCCGTGCAGGGTCGGGAGCACATGATTGGTGCCGACGCCCTTGTCTCCGTAGGCGACGGTCGCCTCCGTGCCGAGGAACAGCGAACCGTAGTTGCGCAGACGCTCCAGGTACATCGCCAGCTTGGAGTCGTGCACGTGCACCTCAAGATGCTCGCTGGCCGCCTCGTCGGCCAGGGCGATCGCCTGCTCGTCGTCGGCCGCGATCGCGATCCAGCCGTGATCCCGCCACGCCTCTCCTGCGATATGGGCCGTCGGCCAGCCTACGAGCAGCTGGTCGACCGCAGCTTCGATCGCGCAGCCGACATCCTCCCCGATCGCGATCACGCCTGCAGGCGAGGTCGGGCCGTGCTCGGCCTGCCCGAGCAGGTCGGCTGCGACCAGCTCGGGGTCGGCGCTTGCATCCGCTACGACGAGTATCTCGGTCGGGCCCGCGAGAAGGTCGATGCCCACGCGTCCAAACAGCTGACGCTTGGCCTCGGCCACGTAGGCGTTGCCTGCGCCCACCAGCATGTCTACGGCCGGCAGGTCGTCGATCAGCCCGAATGCGAGCGCCGCGAGCGCCTGCACCCCGCCAAGGCATATGACCGAGTCGGCGCCCGACGTCCACATCGCATAGAGCATCGCGGGATGGATTGAGCCCCCGGGCTGAGGTGGCGCGCAGGCGAGCACACGCTCAACGCCCGCCGTCTTCGCGACCAGAATCGTCATGAAGGCCGAGGCGAGCATCGGGTAGCGTCCGCCCGGCACGTAGGCCCCGACCGATTGGACGGGGATGTGGCGATGGCCGAGGAGGACTCCGGGCAGCGGTTCGGTGCGCAGCTCGGAGAGTGTCGCTCTCTGCGCCTGCGCGAACTGCCTGACCTGGGCCTGCGCGAATCCGATGTGCTCGCGCAGGCGCGGATCCAGGCTTTCGGCAGCATCCTCGAGCTCTCTGCGCTCCACGACGAAGCTTGCGGGATCAAAGCCGTCCAGCTCGCGCGACCAGCGGCGCACGGCCTGAGCTCCGCCGCGTTCGATATCGAGCAGGATCGCCTCCACCCGCCGTCGCACCTCGTCGGTGACTGCGGCGGCCGGCTTGCCGGGAGCCTTCAGCAACTGCTTCGAGTCGACCGCGGGAACACTCACGAGGCACTAGTCTACATACGTATGCAGGCACGAGTGGGTCACCCCCATCGTGCCCGCCGAGTAGCGTTCCGAGCGATGCCCTCCATGCCGACAAGCCATGACGTGGCACGCCTTGCCGGCGTGTCGCAGCCGACGGTCTCCCGGGCGCTCAGCGACGACCCGCGGGTCGCGCGTGCCACGCGCCAACGCGTCCGCCGGGCAGCGATCGAGCTCGGCTACGTGCCCAGCAGGCGCGGTCGCAGCCTTTCCACCAGGCGTACTGGTCAGATCGCGGTCGTCGTGAGCGAACTCTCGAATCCGTTCTACATGCAGACGATCGCGTGCATCTATGACGCGCTGGAGGCGCTCGGCCAGCGTATGGTCGTGCTGACCGAGCCGCCCGTGCCCAGCATCTCTGCCGAGCGTCTGCTCGACGGCTCGGTCGATGGGGCGATCCTGGCGACGACGTTGCTCGACTCTTCATTGCCGGCTGAGCTGGCGCTGCGAGGCCTGCCGTTCGTGCAGCTCAACCGCGGGGTTGACGAGCGTGAGTTCGACGCCTGCATGACCGACAACCGCGACGGGGGCCGCCTGGCCGCCGAGCTCCTGCTTGGGCTCGGGCACAGGCACATCGCGATGATCGCGGGTCCGGCCGACACGAGCACCGGTCGTGATCGCGAGGCGGGCTTCCGGGCGGTGCTCGCCGCTGCCGCGGTGCAGCTGCCCGACGAGCGCGCCGCACGTGTTCCGTTCACCTTCGCGAGCGGCTATGAGCTGGCAGTCGAGATGCTCGCCGCCGACCGTCCGCCGACGGCGCTCTTCTGCGCCAACGACGTGGTCGCGCTCGGCGCGCTCAACGCGGCGCGTGCGCACGGCGTCGACGTGCCGGGCCAGCTCACGGTTGTCGGCTTCGACGACGTTGAGATCAGCTCGTGGGAGGTCGTGCAGCTGACGACGCTGCGGCAGGATCTGCCACGCATGGCCAGTGAAGCGGTTGCGCTGCTGGGCGCCCGCATCGCCGATCCGGGGCGGCCGGCGTCCAGGGTGATCGTGCCCACCGTCCTGATTGAGCGAGCGACTCACGGGCCGCCGTGCGCGGTCCCATGAAAAATGGTCCGACCGGGTCGGCCGGCGAGGTGCACGGCCTCAGATCGACGTGGCGCCGACTGCCGAGGGGGACTGGTCGAGGTGACAGGGAGGAAGATGCGAGATGAGGCTGGACGGGCAGGTGGCAGTGGTGAGCGGCGCGACTCGGGGGATCGGAGAGGCGATCGCGCGTCGTCTCGCTCGTGACGGGGCGAGCGTCGTGCTCACCGGTCGCAGCGAGGATGCCGGGCGGCGCGTCGAGTCGGAGATCATCGCCGACGGCGGGCGCGCCCTGTTCGTGAAGGCGGACCACTCGCAGCGCGACCAGGTCGAGGCGGTGGTGGAGCATGCCGCGAGCGCGTTCGGAGGGCCGAGCACGCTGGTGAACAATGCCGCCCGCCAGGATCTGAGCGACGGGACCGCGCTTACCGTGGGCGATGAGGTGATCGGCGAGATGATGCGTGTCCACCTGCAGGCCGCAATATGGGCTGCCCGTGCGGTGATCCCGCATATGCAGCGGCGCGGGGGCGGCTCGATCGTCAACATCTCCAGCATCGGCAGCGTGTTCCCGCGGCCCGGGTTCTTGGCGTACGCCACGTCGAAGGGAGCGTTGAACTCGCTCACGCTCCAGCTGGCGGTTGATCATGCGAGGGCGAACATACGCGCGAACGCACTGATACTCGGGCGCATTGCCGCGATACCGGAGCTCTATGAGGATGCCGCGTTTCGGGAGTCCTCGCGCTCGCTCAGTCTGCTCGGCCGGGTCGGCGAGCCGTGGGAGGTCGCTGCCGCTTGCGCGTTTCTGGCCTCCGAGGAGGCTGGCTTCATCACGGGAGCGTTGCTCCCCGTCGACGGCGGCGCGATGCTCAGGCGCAACGAGTGATATGCGCCTTCATCCCATGCGCGGCCGCTACTCGCCCTCCTCGATCTGCCCTCCGGCGCGCATCTCCTGCCAGGTCATGCCCTCTCCGAGCAGCGCCGGCATTCCGAGCAGCAGCGCGGTGACGATCTCCACCGCCTGCAGGATGATCCCGTAGGCGAGCGCCGGCCCGGCGGCGACCCCGTAGGCGGCGAGGACGACCAGGCAGGCGGCCTGGAAGACTCCCACGTTGGATGGGGTGGCCGGCAGGATCGCGGTCACGTTCACGGCGAGCAGCACCGCGGCGGCGGCGTCGAGCCCGGCGTGGGACTGCAGGTCGAGCGCGACCAGGACGACGTAGCAGGAGGCCCATTGCAGCGCCCACGCCAGGAGCTGTGCGGCGACCGCCGGGATCCCATGTCGTGGCCGTGCGAAGACGCGCAATCCCTGCGCGGCAAGGTGCAGGAGGCGGATCAGCGCGGTGGCCATGCCGCGCACCCGCGCGCTGCGGGAGCGCTGAGCGCTGCGCAGCAGTGCAGGCCCGGCGACGACGGCCGCGACGATTGCTACAGGGATGGCGGTCACGGCGATCAGCCCGTCGGGGCTGCCGTGCAACAACGGCACGCTCGTGAAGGTGATCGCCGCGAGGATCGCGAGCGCGAAGATGTTGAAGATCGTCTGGGAGAAGACGGTGCCCGCGACGACGGGCAGCATCCGTCTGGTCGATGCCGGCAGGCGCCGCGCGATGATCAGCACCCGCGATGGCTCGCCGAGCCGGCCGGGGAAGACGGCGGAGCCCATCACGCCGATCATCGTCGCTCGCGTGACGGCGAGCTGGCCGATCCTGGTGCCTGGCAGCGCGGCGCGCAGCGTCTGGCGCCAGGAGACCGACCTGGTCAGCAGCGCGGCCATCATCAGCGCGAGCGCGAGGGCGACCCATTCCGGCTTGGCGGAGATCAGCGCGTTGCCGATCCGGTCGAGGTTGAGCGTGCTCAGGGTGGCTGCGATGACGCCG
>DAHVAB010000198.1 GCA_027314825.1 Solirubrobacterales bacterium | reverse complement strand
CCAGCTCGGTCTCCGCCAGCTCGATCACCAGCCCGGGCAGCTCCCGCGCCTGCGGCGGCTCTCGCAGGGCCCGCTGCAGGCAGGCGCTCGCCATGTCGATCTCGCCGCTGCGCCGGTGCACGCCGGCCGCCTCCCTCAGCGTCCTCACGTTGCGGGCCATCTCCTGGCCTGGCGCCTGCAGCAGGTGGGCCGCGATCTCCTCCGCGGACGCGCCGCGCGCGTGCAGCTGCCCGGCGATCCGCTGGCGCATGAGCGCGGCGCTCGCCGCTGGGATCGCGGCGATTGCGAGCGCGCGCAGGCCATCGTCCGCCGGCGCGGTCGGCATCCCGGGGGGCAGGGTGCCGGCGTCGTGCATGCGCGCGAGCGCCGCCCGCGCGTCACGCTCGGTCATCTCGCAGACGGCGGCGAGCGTCTCCGCCTGCGCCCACTCGCCGAGCATCGCCACGGCCGCCGCCAGCTCCGCCTCGCGAGCCGGGGCGCCGCTCACCCTGGCTCCCGCCCCAGGCTGCGCGCCGATCCGGCGCGGTCGCTGCACGGCTGCGCGGCGGATGCGAGCCTGCCGCTCACCCGGGCTCCCGCCCGAGGCTGCGCGCCGATCCGGCGCGGTCGCTGCACGGCTGCGCGGCGGATGCGAGCCTGCCGCTCACCCCGGCTCCCGCCCCAGGCTGCGCGCCAATCCGGAACGGTCGCTCTGGAGCTTGCCGTAGACGTGCCGCAGGTGGTTCTCGACGGTGCGCACCGAGAGGTGCAGACGCTCTGCGATCTCCCGGTTGGCCAGCCCGGCGGCGGCGAGATCGGCGACCTGGCGCCCCGCGCCGGTGAGCGACTGCACGCCATGGCTGTGCGCCCGGCGGGGGCGGGCACCGAGCGATCGCAGCGCCTGATGGGACTCCCGGCGCAGGCGCTCGGCGGAGAGGCGGGCGGCGCCGTCGAGCGCCTCGTGCAGCCGCTCCCGCGCCTCCATGTCTCGCCCGGCGGCGATCAGGATCCTGCCGCAGTCGAGCATGAGCTGCGCCTTGGCGACGCTCGCGGGCACGCCGTCCAGGGTCCGCAGGGCGCTCGCCATCTGCTCGGCGCCCCGCTCGGGCGGCATGCAGCGGGCGAGCGCGCCGCGGGCGAGCGCGACGGTGATCGGCGCCCCCCAGGACTCCGCGCGCTGCAGGTTCACCTGCGCCAGGCGGCTGGCGCGCGTCTGCTCTCCGAGCGTGATGAGCGCCTCCACGGCCGGCTCGATGTGATGGAAGCCGGCGGGGTTGACGAGCCCCAGCTCCTGCTTTCGCTCCTCCACCGAGAGCAGGTCTTCGAGCGCCTCGCCCGGTTGGCCCGCCTGCAGGCGCAGCCGGCCGCGCACCACCTGCAGTACGGCGGCGAACGCGTTGCCGGGCCGCGTGCCCGGGTCGTTCTCAGCCAGCAGCCGCTCCAGGGCGCCGGCCTGGTCGGCCTCCAGCAGCGCGATCGCGAGGAAGGCGAGCGCGGCGGAGGAGGCGAGCGTGCTGCGTCTGGCGCGGGCGAGCGCGAAGGCGTCGGCCAGCGGCTCGACGGCGCCCCGGACGGGGCCGAAGCGCGTCCGGATCAAGCCTTCCAGGGCGTCGAGCGCGGGGGCGCTGACCCCACCCGGCCTGCGCTCGCGGGCGCGCGCGATCACCCGCGCGGCCTCATCGCGGGCGTCGGCACGGAAGAGCAGCCAGACGGTGCGGATCACGACGTCCTGCTCGTCCATCTCCTCCGGGTGCAGCCGCAGGCCGCGCCGCACGAGCTGGACGGCCTCCGCGGCGCTCGTCCCGCCGCCCATCGCCAGCACCTGGCCGGCGGCGAGCAGGTATGTGGCCGCGGTCGGCAGCGACTCGTCGACGGCCCGCTCCCTGTAGCGGCGCAGGCCAGCGTGCAGGATCCGGGCGTCGATCGCGGCCACGCTCAGCAGGGCGCACTCCATGCGCAGCGCGAGGTCGGGATGGCGCGGCTCGAACCGGCCGATCTCCGCGAGCAGCCGGGTGAGCGGCGGCTCGATCTCGCCGAGGCCGATCCGCGCGCGAAACGCGGCGATCTCGGCCGCGGCCTGCAGCTCATACGCGCCGTCGGCCCGCTCGGCCTGCGCGTCTGCCGCCTGCGCGCCCCCGGCCTGCGCGTCCGCCGCCTGCGCGTCCGCCGCCTGCGCGCCCCCAGCCCCCGGGCCGCTGCCGCCCTCCGCCTCCAGGGCGAGCCTGTCGGCATCCTCGCGCGCCTGCGCCGCGGCTCGCAGCGCCTGCTCGTGTCGACCCTCGGCGATCAGGCTGGCGGCCAGCTCCAGCAGCACTCCCGGCCGCTCCTGCGCCGGCGGCGGCTCGCGCAGCGCTCGCTGCAGCAGCTCGCTCGCGGTGGCGCTCTGGCCGGCGATCGTCTCCTCGCCGGCGGAGGCGCGAAGGATCGCGACGTTCGCCGCCCTGCCCTGGCCGGGCGCGCGCAGCAGGTGGCGGCAGATCTCCGGTTTGGTCGCTCCGCGGCGGGCCAGCTCGGCGGCGGCGCGAGCGTGCATGGCCTCGCGCGCCGCGTGGGAGAGCGCCGTGAGCGGCGATCGCAGGATGCCGAGCTCGGTGAGCCGCGCCGGCGCGGCGTCGCAGATCATGCCCGCCCGCTCCAGGTGCGTCAGCGCGGCGGCGACCTGGATCGGCTGCAGGGCCGCGACGGCGGCGATCACATCGAGATGGGCCCACTCTCCAAGCATCTGCACCGCTGAGGCCACCTGCGCGGCGAGATGTCCCTCTGCTCCGTTCTCGTGTGGCTGTGAGTCGCTCTCTGCGGGCACGGACACGCGTGCAGCAGAGTAACGGAACGACCGGAGGTTGACGGGTGCCGCGCACCAGCGTTTGGCGCCTCGATCGTCGTGACCGTGGCGGCACGATCGCTGCGGCGCCCACCGCCTCGATCAGGTGACGGTGGCGGCACGATCGCAGCGGCGCCCGGCGCCTCGATCACCGCGACGGCGGCGGCCCGACCGGGTGTGAATGTGCGAAGAGGGTCCCGCGGCCACCCGCGAGAGGCCGCAGTTAATGTGAGTGTAGCGCACTCTGATCGCGTAAACGTGAGTGCTGGCCACTCTTGCGATGCCATCGAGCAGCTGGAATCATCTTCCGGCCGTCGCGTGGCGTCGCGGCCAGGCGTAAGCGTCCAGGGACGCTTACGCCGTCCACGGTCACGAGCGTTGCCGGCGGCGCGCCGCCTCTCAGGTTTCGAGGGCCGGGAGGCGGCAATCTTGAGGGCGGGGGAGCAGTGGGACAGCCAGACCGCATGAGCGCAGAGAACCCATCGAGCACGCCGCCGGAGGAGCCCGGCTCCGCTCCGGCTGCCTCGCTGGAGCAGGTCATCTCCGTTCTGCGCCGTCGCTGGCTCGTGATCGCGCTCTGCGCCGTGGTGGCGACGGGCGGCGCCATCGCGATCACCGCCGGGCAGCGCGAGAGCTTCACTGCGAGCGCGTCGCTGCTCTTCAGCGGCAGCCAGCTCGACGAACAGGTGGCGGGGCTCTCCAGCGGCGGCGGAGCGGTCGAAGCGAAGACCCAGCAGGACACCGACGTCAAGCTGCTGGAACTCGGGCCGACCAGGGCGCGTACGGCGCGCCAGCTCGGCGGCGGGCTCACCGCGACCAGTGTCGGCGAAGCGGTCAGCATCGTCCCGGCCGGTGAATCGGACCTCGTGGAAGTGCAGGCGAGCGGCGCCACCGCCGCCCTGGCCGCGAGGCTCGCGAACGTGTACGCGAGGACGTTCGTGAAGGACACCCTGACCCAGAGCCGCGGCTACTACGTGAACGCGCTGCGGGTCATCGACCGCCAGCTCGCCGCGCTGCCGTCGGCCCAGCGCGGCGGCCCGCAGGGGCTCGACCTGCGCGATCGCGCGCAGTCGCTCGGGATTCTCGCCCAGATGCGCTCCGGGGAAGTCACGCTCGCCGAGGCGGCCCGCCCGCCGAGCGGGCCCTCCTCGCCGAAGCGCACGCGCGACGCGGTCCTCGGCATGATCCTCGGCCTGCTGGTTGGGGTGGCGCTGGCCTTCGGGGCGGAGCGGCTCGACCGGCGGATCAAGGATCCGGAGGATCTGCAGCGCGCCTACGGGCTGCCGCTGCTCGGCACGGTTCCGGAGAGCGGCGCGCTCAGGCGCGCGGACGGCGCCGGCGCCGGCGCCGGCGCCAGCCTGGAGCCGATGCCGGACAGAGAGATGGAATCGATGCGGATGCTGCGGGCGAAGCTTCGCTACTTCAACGTCGACCGGGAGCTGCGCGTGCTGATAGTGGCCTCCGCCGGCTCCGGCGAGGGCAAGAGCACGGTCGCGCTCGGCCTCGCGCAGGCGGCGGCGAGCATGGGCGAGCGGGTGCTGCTCGTGGAGGCCGACCTGCGCCGTCCCTCGCTCGCCGGCTGGATGGGCGTGAAAGCCGCGCCGGGGCTCTCGGAGGCGCTCGCCGGAGTGTGCGGGGCCGAGCAGGCGATCCAGGTCTGCCGGCTGCCCGTCCACGGGCCGAGCCCCGGCAACTCCTCGCCCGGCTCGCCGCGGCAGGTGCTGAGCGTGCTGACCGCCGGCGCGCCGCCGCCAAACCCGGGCGGGCTGCTGGAGAGCGAGGCGATGGGGCGGCTGCTCTCCTGGGCCGCGGATCGCTACGAGATGGTCCTGATCGACACCCCGCCGCTGCGGATGGTGCCCGACGCGATCCCGCTGCTCGGCAGCGCCGACGGCGTGATGATGGTCGGCCGCCTGGGCGCGAGCCGCCGCGACCATGCCGCCCGCCTTCAGGGCGAGCTCGCGGGCCTCGGCGCGCGGATGCTCGGCTTGGTCGCCAACGCGATCAGGCCGCGCGGCGCAGGCTACGGGTACAGTTACGGATACGGCTACGGTCGCGGTCAAGGTCGCGGCGGGGATGAGCCCGGCGGGGCCGGGGGCACTCCCGTCGGTGCGCCCGCCGCGCATGGCGCGTAGGCTCCGAGACGCACTCCACGTCCGGGCTGCACGCCGGGCCGGACATGGCACAGCGACGACAGCGAAGGGAGGCGCGGGATGAGGGCTCGCACGAGCGGGGAGCAGGCCAGGCGCGGCCTCAGCGGCGCGCCATCCGCAGCGCTGCGGCCGCTGCTGCTGCCGCTGCTGCTGCTGCTCGCACTGGTGTGCACGGCCCCCGCCGCCCGGGCGGCCGGCAGATCCCACGCCGCCACCCGGCGGCACGCCCACGCGCACCGGGGCGCCGGCCACCGT
>DAHVAB010000197.1 GCA_027314825.1 Solirubrobacterales bacterium | reverse complement strand
CGGCGGCCAGCGGACCATGAAAAGCCGGGGCTGGCTAGCGCGCACGGGCCGCGCCTTCTTCGCCTCGCCGACCGGTTTGGCGGCCGCCGTGGGCGCGGGCGCGATCGTGGTCCTCGCGATCATCGGTCCGATCGTCTGGGGTGGTCACGGCGCGACCGCGGAGAACTTCGCGGAACTGAACGCTGCTCCCTCCATGCGGCACCTGCTGGGCACCGACCAGCTCGGGCGCGACATCCTGGATCGCACGCTGGCAGCGACGCGCCTCTCGCTCGAGCTTGGCGTCTTGGCGACGGCGGTATCGCTCGTGATCGGCTTTCCCCTCGGGGCGCTGGTGGCGATGCTCGGACCGCGCCTGCGCGGCCTCGGCCGCAGCGCGATCGCAGCGATGCTGAGCTTCCCTTGGCTGCTTCTCGCGATCGTGATTGTCGCGATTCTCGGGGTCGGCGAGGAAAGCGCTGTGATCGCGATCGGCATCGCCGGCGTCCCATACTTCGCGCGCATCTCCGAATCGCTTGCGTCCTCGACGGTGGCGCAGGACTACGTCTCGGCGGCGCGTGTGATCGGCGTCTCGCGTAGGCGGCTGCTCCTTCGTCACATCATGCCGAACATCGGAGAGCCGCTGACGATCGCGGGACTGACCGCGGTCGCAGAAAGCATCGTCGCGATCTCGGCGCTGAGCTTCCTCGGCGTCGGCGTACAGGCGCCAGCCTACGAATGGGGGGCGCTGCTCACCTCGGGCGTACAGGAGTTCTATCTCGTTCCGACCGCTGCGCTGGCACCGGCCGTGATGATCACAGTCACCGCCCTGCTCTTCACGCTGCTTGGGGAATCGCTCGCGCGCGCCCTGAACCCGGTGCTCTGGTCGTCCGACACCCGCTCAGCGCTGCGGGGCTGGTTCGGGCGGCTCGCCGAGCCCAGCGGACGCGAAGGATCGCGTATCGAGGCGGCGAAGCACCCGGCACCCGCACCGCAGGCGAGTCCCGTCGGCGGGAGCGCGAGCCAGGGCGCACTGTTGCATGTCGAGGATCTCGTGGTGTCGCTGCCGGGCGCCGGCGGCAGGCTCTGCCCTGTGCGAGGGGTCTCCTTCGACGCGGCCGCGGGAGAGATAGTGGGAATCGTCGGCGAGTCAGGAAGCGGCAAGACGCTGACCGCGCTTTCGATCGCCCAGCTGCTCTCGCACCCGCTCCGAGTCAGCGCTCGTTCGCTCTCGATCGCGGGCGAGGAGCTGCAGGGGCTAAGCCCAAGGCAGCTGCGCGGCGCGCTCGGCGGTCGGGCGGCCATGATCTTCCAGAACCCGATGACCTCGTTGAACCCGGCGATGCGCGTCGGCGCCCAGCTCACCGACGGCGCACGCAGCCACCTCAGGCTGACACGAGCAGAGGCCGCCACGCGCGCGGCAGGCCTACTCGAAGAGGTGAACATCGGCCGGCCGAAGGAGGCGATGCGTCGCTATCCGTTCGAGTTCTCCGGAGGCATGCGCCAACGCGCAATGATTGCGATGGGACTGATGACTGAGCCGAAGCTGCTGATCGCGGACGAGCCGACGACGGCACTCGATGTCACGGTACAGCTGCAAGTTCTCGACCTGCTCGATCGCATCAACCAGGACCATGGGACGACCATCGTGCTGATCTCACACAGTATCGGCGTCGTATCCTCGATCTGCGACCGCGTACTCGTGATGTACGCCGGTCGAATCGTCGAGGATCTCGACATACACACTCTTGCGGCGGGACCTGCCCACCCATACACTCGCGCTCTGATGGCCGCCGTGCCTCGCCTTGACGGCGATCGCTTGCGTCCGCTGTCGGGCATCGCGGGGCAGCCGTGGCGTCTCGGGGATACGGCGCCGGGCTGCGCGTTCGCCCCGCGCTGCCCGCACGCATTGGAGCGCTGCTGGCAGGAGCAGCCGGAGCTTGTGAGGCGCCCGAACGGGCACCGTGTCGCCTGCTGGGTGGCCGAGGGGCACGAGCATCAGACGGTGGGCGTCGCCGGCCAGCTCGCAGGCGAAGCCAATGGGGCCGCGGGCGGCGCCGATGAGTGAACGCCTGGAGATCGAAGAGGTGTCGGTCGACTATGGCGTCGGCCGCACGCGCCTGCGCGCCGTCGATCGGGTCAGTCTGACCGTCGAGCCGGGCGCAACGGTGGGGCTCGTCGGGGAATCCGGCTCGGGCAAGTCGACCATTGGACGCGCGATCGTAGGGCTGGAGCGGGTGAGCGGCGGATGCATCCGCTACGGGGGCGAGGTGATCGCCGCGCCTGGCAGGCGCTATGCGCGCCGTAGGCAGTTGCAGATGGTGTTCCAGAACGCGGACGCCTCGCTGAACCCTCGGATGACGGTCGGGGAGCTCATAGAAGAGGCAGTCGCCCGCGCGAAGGCGCTGAGGTCACGCGAGCGCGTTACGGAGACTGCGCGGCTACTCGAGCTCGTCGCGATGGACCCGGGCGTCCGTGATCGCTTTCCCCACCAATTCTCCGGCGGTCAGCTTCAGCGAATCGCGATAGCCAGGGCGCTCGCCACCGAGCCGCGCATCATCGTGCTTGACGAGGTGACCTCCGCACTCGACGTGTCGATCCAGGCGACGATCCTCGAACTCCTGCGTGACCTGCAACGTCGGCTCGGCGTCGGCTATCTCTTCATCTCACACGACCTGGCCGTCGTGCGCCATCTCAGCGACCAGATCGCCGTGATGTATCTCGCTCGCGTCGTCGAACGTGGTCGAACCGAGGAGATCTTCGCCGAGCCGGGACATCCATACACGCGGGCGCTGATCGACGCGGTCCCGGTCGTCGGCCAGCCGCGCAAGCCGGCACTGCGCGGTGAGATCGCCGACCCGCGCCACGCGCCATCGGGCTGCCGCTTCCATCCACGCTGCCCGGTCGGCCCGTTTGCACGCTCCGGCCGCGAGATCTGCATAGACGTCGATCCCCAGGATGCGGTGGATCTCAGCGAGCAGCGAATCGTCTCCTGCCACTTTCCGGCGAGAGGGGCGCCAGCGGCAGACGTGCCATCGGCAGGGTTGGTCGGACAGACATCGGATGCGCATGCCTGACATCGACGCTTTCGTCAATGAGGAGGCGCAAAGGCTGATCTCCGAGCTCGAAGGCTGGTGCGCCATTCCGTCGATCTCAGGCGACCCGGATTACGCCACGGCGCTCGCGGACTCCGCGAGGTACGCCGTGGGGCTGATGCGCGCAGCTGGCCTCGAAGCGGAGGTGCTCCACGGTGAGGGCAGCGATCCTGCGGCCTTCGGGACTTGGAGCGGAGCTGGACCGGGCGCGCCGACGGTGACGATCTACGGACACCACGATGTCCAGCCGCCGGGCCCCCTGAGCGCGTGGACCACGCCGCCGTTTGAGCCGTCCGTGCGAGACGGATATCTGTATGCGCGTGGCGTAGCGGACGACAAGGGTCTTGTCCACCAGCAGCTCGCGGCGGTTCGCCACCTTCTCTCTGCGGAGGGTCGTCTCCCGGTCAACGTCCGCTTCCTGGTCGAGGGCGAAGAGGAGCTGCTCAGCCCGCACCTGGAGCCGCTGCTCGCCGAGCACGCCGAGCGCCTGGCCTGCGATCTCGTGCTGGTCGCGGACACGGGCATGCTCGCGGCCGACGTGCCTACCATCACCACTTCGGTGCGGGGCAGCCTGGCGGTCGCCATCGAGCTTCGCAGCGCTGCAGGGGACTTGCACGCGGGTGCCTATGGCGGCACGGTGCCGAACGCCGGACGGGCGCTCGCCGAGATGATCGGCCGCCTGTACGACCGTGACGGGACCGTTGCGATCGACGGCTTCTATGACGAGGTCCGTGAGCCGTCCGCTGAAGAGCGGCGACTGATCGCGGAGCTCCCATTCCAGGAGGCCGAGTTCAGCCGCGCCATCGGCGTCCGAGCGTTGCCGGGTGAGCGCGGGTATTCGCCGCTGGAGCGTGTCGGGCTGCGCCCTGCCTGTGAGGTGAACGCGATCCATGCCGGCTACGACGGCCCTGGTATGTCCGCCTCGATCCCGTCGACGGCGCGGGCCACGATCTCCCTGAAGCTCGTTCCCGATCAGGACCCGGATCGTGTCTACGACCAGCTCCAAGGCTGGCTGCAGGACAATGTCCCGGAGGGCTGCAGCGTCATGATGCGCACGCTCACCCGCGCATGGCCGTTCCAAACGCCTGTCAAGCACCCCGGCAACGTCGCGCTCTCGCGTGCGATCGAGCGCGTCTGGGGACGCGCGCCCCTGTACGTCTTCGAGGGTGCGGCCGGGCCCCAGCACTCGCTCTCGCGCGTCCTCGGCGCCGATTGTGTCCACTTCGGCACCTGCCTCCCCGACGATAACTACCACGCGCCAGACGAGCGCCTGCTGCTCGCGAACTACTTCCGCGGGGTTCGCGCCGCCGCTCACTTTCTTGGTGAGCTGGGGGAGATGCCCCGGGATGCGCTGGGTTCGGCGCGCGCGTAGCGCTCAGCGGGCGCGCGAAGGTGCTCTCGGTGTGCGCCGGGTCCGCTTGGCGGATGATCCGGGAGGCTTGCCGTCTGCTCGCGCACGCCCCGTCTTTGCTGCAGCGGCTGCCCGATCGCTGCTCTGTCCGTCCCGCGCATTCCGTTTCGCGCTCCCTGCGTCACTCGCGGTGGCGCGTGCCGATCCACCTCGTCTGACCGCCTTCGCAGGCATGCCGGCGAGCAGGGTCCGCACGATCTCGTCGCGGATCTGCACTCCGTCGAGCGCGGCCTCGGAGGTGAGCGCTTGGATCGCGAGGCCGTTGAGCAGTGCGTCCAGCAGCCAGCTCCAGGGGATCGCCTTCTGTGGTCTTCTCGGCAGCAGGCCTTCGAGCGCGTCGTCGATCAGCTCATACCAGCTCTTCAGGCGATCCTCGATCGTGTGCCGCAGCTCGGGCAGACGGACCGCCTCACCGTAAGCGTTGATCCACACTCGCCAGGTCTGCTCGGCGAGCTCTTCATCGGCGAGAGCGCTGTCGAGCAGCGCGGTCAAGCGACCAAGCCCGGGAGCAACATTCTCGATGGCGGCGCGCATCCGTGCCTGCGCGCCTTCGGAGACATAGATGAGCGCCTGCGTAAGCAGATCCTGCCTGTTGAGGAAGTAATGGTTGAGCATGCCGGTGCTCACCTGCGCCTCATCCGCCACGGCGCGCATCGTCGTGCCGGCGAAGCCCTCCCGAGCAATCACGACCGCCGCAGCGCGGCATATCTGCTCACGCCTTATCGGTCCCATTCCCAACTTGGGCATCAGGTCTGCCGTCCTCGCTGTCGATCCACGTCG
>DAHVAB010000196.1 GCA_027314825.1 Solirubrobacterales bacterium | reverse complement strand
GGCGCCGGCTTGATCATGCCCATCCACGCATACAGCGGACCTGGAGTCCAGGCGCGGGCGAGGTGCAGGATCTGCTCATGGCCGGAGGTGGTCAGCAGCCCGCCGGTCGCGCCCTTCTCCTCCAGGATCATGTTCGTGACCACGGTCGAGCCGTGCAGGATGAGCTGAAGGTCCGCGAGCGAGATGCCGCGGGTCCGGCAGGCCTGCTCGATCCCGGCGATCACGCCGATCGACTGGTCCTGCGGCGTTGAGAGGACCTTTGCGATCGTCAGATCTCCGGTCTCCTCCTCAAGCAGCAGCACGTCGGTGAACGTGCCGCCAACGTCGACTCCAAGCTTCAACATTCTCTCACCGGCCGTTTCTCGCAGCGTCGTCTCATCGGTCCTCCATCTCCCTTTCTCATCTGCCAGTCAGATTGAAGTTCCCAGCCTTGTAGACCTGTCCCGGCAGGTCCTTGCCGAGCTGCTCGGCAAGCCAGCCGGCATGGCCGATCAGCGCGTCGAGATCGATCCCCGTCTCGATCCCCATCCCGTGCAGCATGTAGACGAGGTCCTCGGTGCAGATGTTCCCCGTCGCGCGCGGGGCGAACGGGCAGCCGCCGGTGCCGCCCAGCGAGGCGTCGAGCACGGCGACGCCGGCCTCCACCGCTGCCAGCGCGTTGGCGAATCCGGTGTTGCGCGTGTTGTGGAGATGGCAGCCGATCGGCACTCCGAAGCCGGCGGCCCCGGAGAGCAGCGTGCGGACCTGGGTGGGGACGCCGACCCCGATCGTGTCGGCGAAGAGAAGCTCGGAGATGCCCTCGCCGAGCACCCGCTCTGCGACGGAGAGCACGTGCGAGGGTGAGACCGCGCCCTCGAAGGGGCAGCCGAAGGAGGCGCCGAGCGTGATCGTCAGCGGCAGGCCGTCCCCGTGCGCGCGCTCGGCCAGGCGGCGGGTGAGCGCGATCGCGTCCTTGACGGTCGTGTTCTGGTTGCGGGCGCAGAACTCGTCGGTGACCGGGAAGGCGAGGTGCAGCTCCTCCACGCCTGCGGCGAGCGCGCGGTCGTAGCCCTTCTCGTTGAGGATCAGGCCGGCCCGCACGGTGCCCGGGGAGTCCGCCCACAGCGAGAGCACCTCCTCGGCGCCGGCCATCTGGGGCACGCGCTCGGGGTGCACGAAGCTGACCGCCTCGACCCGCGGCAGGCCGGCTGCCGCCAGTCGCTCGCAGAGCTCGGCGCGAACCTGGGGGGTGAGGGTGCGGCTCTCGTTCTGCAGGCCGTCGCGCGGGCCGACGTCGCAGATGATCGGTGCGCCGCTCATGCCTGGGCCTTCCCGCCGCGCGGCCTCTGCGCGGCTGCTGCCGCGCCCCGGCGTCTATGCGCGACCGGTGGCTTGGCCTCCCCGCCGCGCGCCCTCTGCGCGGCTGCTTGCGTGGCCGCCGCGCCCCGGCGCCTCTCACTGGATACTGTCATGTTTCCTATGATGAACCCCCTTGTATGCCAATGCTCCGGTGCGAGCCGGTGCTGTCCACGGATGATTGGGAGGCATTGATGAGACTTGCCGGCAAGACGGCGTTGGTGACCGGAGCCGGATCCGGGATCGGCCGCCAGATAGCGCTCCGCTTCGCGGCGGAGGGAGCGGAGGTGTTCGTCACCGACCTGGCCGGCGAGCGCGCGCAGGAGACCGCCCGACTGGTTGAGGGCGAGGGCGGCACGGCCATCTCCGGCGCGCTCGACGTGACCAGTGCGAGCGCGGTCCAGGAGGCCATGGAGATGATGATCGCGCAGCTCGGCGGCATCGACATCGTGGCCAACAACGCCGGCGTGACGATCGTGGGGGCGGCTCACTCGATGCAGGAGAGCGACTGGGATGAGGAGCTGACGGTCAACCTCAAGAGCGTCTACATCGTATCCAAGGCCGCGTGGCCCCACCTGCGCTCGCGGGGCGGCGGGGCGATCGTCTGCACCGCCTCGATCGCCGGGCTGTGGGCGATCCCCGACGACGCCGCCTACTGCGCCTCCAAGGCCGGGGTGGTGATGCTCACCAAGTGCATGGCGCTCGACGGAGCCAGGGATGGGATCCGGGTCAACTGCGTCTGCCCCGGCTTCATCGACACGCCGATGATCGAGGGCTACTTCGCCGATCAGCCCGACCCGCAGGCGGCGAGGAGGTTCGCGACCGGCCTGCACCCGCTGGGGCGGCTCGGCCAGCCGCTCGACATCGCCGACGGATACGTCTACCTCGCCTCCGAGGAGGCCCGCTGGGTGACCGGCACGGCCCTCGTCATAGACGGCGGCCTGACCGCGGGCATCTGGGGCGGCGGCGACTAGGCCGCGTCCGCCGGTGCCTCGGCCCGGGGCGTGAAAGAATAGGTCCGACCAACGCACAGCTAGAGGCTATCGAGCTGTGCTCCTAGTGTCCAGCGCGACTGTGCAACGAGCGGCCTGTGGGCGGCGGCATAAGTCGGGCAATGCGTAAGCTGCACAGCAACGACCGAAAGCGGAGGTCTGATGAGCACAGGAATCGGCGTCACCCACGAAGAGCTCCGCTCCGGCGTTCGCGAGCTCTGCAGCCGCTTCTCGGACGAGTACTGGCGCGATGTCGATCGCCGCGAGGCCTACCCGGAGGAGTTCGTGAGCGCGCTGACCGAGGCCGGCTGGCTGGCCGCGCTGATCCCCGAGTCCTACGGCGGATCGGGGCTCTCGATCTCCGAGGCGGCCGTGATCCTGGAGGAGATCCAGCGCTCCGGCGCCAACGCCGCCGCCTGCCACGCGCAGATGTACATCATGGGCACGCTCCTGCGCCACGGCAGCGACGAGCAGAAGCAGGAGTGGCTGCCGAAGATCGCGAGCGGCCAGCTGCGCCTGCAGGCATTCGGGGTGACCGAGCCGGACGCTGGCCTCGATACCACCCAGATCCGCACCCGCGCCCGGCGTGACGGCGAGAGCTACGTCATCTCCGGCCAGAAGATCTGGACCTCCCGAGCCAGGCAGTCGGACCTGATGCTGCTGCTGGCCAGGACCTCTGCTCCCGATGAGGAGCACGGCCGCACCTTCGGGCTCTCCACGTTCCTGGTCGATCTGCGCGAGGCGCCTGAGGAGCAGCTGCGGATCGTCCCGATCGAGACGATGATCAACCACAACACCAACGAGGTGTTCATCGACGAGCTGGTCGTGCCTGCGGAGAACCGGATCGGCGAGGAGGGGATGGGATTCTGGTACATCCTCGACGGCATGAACGCCGAGCGGATCCTGATCGCCGCGGAGTGCATCGGCGACGGGCGCTGGTTCATCGACCGGGCCACCCGCCACGCCCGCGACCGGGTCGTCTTCGGCCGGCCGATCGGCTCCAATCAAGGGGTCGCCTTCCCGCTGGCCTGGGCGCACGCTCGGATCGAGGCGGCCGACCTGATGCGCCGCCACGCGGCGGAGCTCTACGAGTCGGGGCAGAAGGCGGCCGCTGAGGCGAACATGGCCAAGCTGCTCGCCGCCGACGCCTCCTGGCAGGCGGCCAACGCCTGCATCGACACCTACGGCGGGCTCGGCTTCGCGCGCGAGTACGACGTGGAGCGGAAGTTCAGGGAGACGCGGCTCTACCAGGTCGCGCCGGTGTCGACCAACATGGTGCTCGCCTTCCTCGCCCAGAACGTGCTGAAGCTGCCGCGCTCCTACTGAGCGCAGGCCCGCCGCGGCCCGCGCCGGGGGTCATCGCGGCGGCCGGGGTCGCCCACGCTCATCGCGCCGCCCGGCGTCCGCGGCGGACACCGTCCCGGCGGGGAGCGTGAGCGAGGCTCATCGCGCCGCCCGGCGCGCGTGTCGGACACGATCCCGGCGGGGAGCCTCAGCGAGGCTCATCGCGCCACCACGCGGCCCGCGGCGGCTTCGCCGCCATCCTCACCCTACGCTCAGCCGGCCGCGGCCGTCCGGGTGGAGCCGTCCGCGCCGATCAGTGAGAAGAACTTCTCGTCCTGCAGTGTGCCCGGGGTCGGGAAGGCGAGCTTGGAGTGGGTGAGGCCGAGCGTCACGATCGCCTCCGCGATCTTCACCGCCGTCGGGCCGGGGTTGATCACAGGACACGGCAGGTGCTCGGCCAGGTAGCCGGCCGCCTGATGCATCGTGGTCGAGCCGATCACGATCACGTCGGCTCCATCCTCGTCTATCGCTCTCATCGCCTCGGCGGTCAGCTTCTGGAACATCTCCTCCTCCTTGCCGGCGAACAGCGCCTCCACGTCGGGCGGGATGTTGACCGCGCGCACCGAGGCGACGATGTCCTGCAGGCCGTACTCGCGAAACGACTTCTTGTAGAAGAAGCGCCACGTGTCCCACATCGTTATCACCGAGAAGCGCTGGCCGAGGATGCCCGCCAGGTGAAAGGCGACCTGGCCGGGGCCGACGACCGGGATGCTCAACCGCGAGCGCAGGATCTGGAGGCCCGAGTCCGAGACGGTGTCCATCACGACGGCGTCATACCCCTCCTGCTCGGCCTGCAGCCCCGCCTCGGCGATGTAGGCGTCGAAGAGCGCCGACTCGTAGTAGGAGTCGAGCAGCAGGCAGGAGTTGCGAACCGGGACGAACTCGATCTTCACGTCCGGCCCGAGCAGGCCCTCGGGCATCTGTGCGGCGCGGGCGGCCACGCCGGCCTCGTCGAATGGAAACGGGATGATGTACTTGATGCGCAAGGCGGTTCTCCTATCGATGTTCGGTCCGCCGCGCGCAGCCGCGCTTGATCAGTCGGTGCCTGCGGCGGCGGAGGTTTTGCGCCAGCTCTTCTCGTAGGTCTTGCGCAGGAAGAGCAGGTGGTCGTGCATGCGGCTGTGTGCAAGCTCAGGGTCTCCGGCTTCGATCGCCTCCAGGATCTCGCGGTGGTCGTCGTTGACGTGCACGTAGAAGGAG
The DNA here is from genome assembly GCA_027314825.1 of Solirubrobacterales bacterium. GTDB lineage: Bacteria > Actinomycetota > Thermoleophilia > Solirubrobacterales > Solirubrobacteraceae > Palsa-744. Next base: position 410 of record DAHVAB010000196.1, on the reverse strand, counting down.
GGCGCCACTTTCGAGCGGTCGAGGCTGGTCTGCAGGACCGAGTAGATCGGCTGCGCGGAGATGCTCAGCAGCGTGTTGCGGCTGGCGGTGACCACCGCGCTGTGGAAGTCCTTGTTCATCACGAACCGCTCTTCGTTTGACAGTGAGAGCGGGTCCTGGTGCACGGTCGCCTGCATCGCCGCGATGTCCTCTGGGCGGCGCCGCTCTGCTGCGAGCTTGGTCGCGAAGACCTCAAGCAGGTCGCGCACCTCCAGGAACTCGTCGAGCGAGACGTCATCGGACTCGCTGAGAAGCGAGATGTTCAACCTCAGGAACTCCGAGATGTGGTCGGCCGCCGGGAGCGTCACGAACGAGCCGCCGCCGGCGCCCTTGGCGGTGCGGATCAGGTTCTGGGCGGCGAGCACGCGCAG
>DAHVAB010000195.1 GCA_027314825.1 Solirubrobacterales bacterium | reverse complement strand
CACCCGTTATTCGAGGGATCGCATCACGGTCGCTATCGGATAGTGTCACCGATGTGAACGCGCTGCTCAGGCATCGCATCGAGGTTGGCAGAGTCCTGCTGGGGACGGGAATGGTCGCGCCGAGCAGGCCGGACCGGGCGCTGCGCGCGCTGCTCACGCTGCGCCGGTGGGGCTCGACCCAGGCCGCCGCGTACGCCGTCGCCGCGGCCCGCTACCCCGACCGCCCCGCGCTGATCGACGAGCGGGGCGTGCTCACCTTCGAGCAGGTCCATCGCCGTACCAATGCGCTGGCCCACTCGATGGCCGAGGAGGGTATCGGCGAAGGCGACGCGGTGGCGATCATGTGCCGCAATCACAGGGGGTTCGTCGAGGCGACGATCGCCTGCGCGAAGCTCGGCGCCTCCGGGCTATATCTGAACACCGCGTTCGCCGGGCCCCAGATCGCGGATGTGATGCGCAGGGAGGGCCCGAAGGCGCTGATCTACGACGAGGAGTTTGCCGATCTGGTCCGAGAGGGCGGCGAGGGGCGCACCCGGATCGTCGCCTGGTGCGAGTCGGCTTCGAGCCCGGCCGAGGCGACGCTGGAGCAGATGATCGCCGCCGGCGCCCAGGCCGACCTCTCGCCGCCGGCGCAGAGCGGCAAAGTCGTGATCCTCACCTCCGGCACGACCGGCACGCCGAAGGGCGCGGCGCGCAAGGCGCCCGACTCGCTGGAACCGGCCGCCGCGCTCTTCTCGAAGATTCCGTTGAAGGCGCGCGAGAAGACAGTGATCGCCGCCCCGATGTTCCACTCATGGGGGTACCTGCACTTCACGCTCTCGCTGCCGCTCGGCTCCACGCTCGTGCTGCGGCGCCGCTTCGATCCGGAGGACACCCTGCGGGCGGTCGCCCAGCATGGCGCGAGCGCTCTCGCGGTCGTGCCGGTGATGCTGCAGCGGATGATGGAGCTGCCGGTCGAGGCTTTCGCGCGCCACGACTGCAGCACGCTGCGGGTGATCGCGCTGAGCGGCTCCGCGCTGCCGGGCGAGCTGGCGCTGCGGGCGATGGACCGCTTCGGAGACGTGCTCTACAACCTCTACGGATCCACGGAGGTGGCCTGGGCGACGATCGCCACGCCCGCCGAACTGCGCGCCGCCCCCGGCACCGCGGGGACGCCGCCCCTCGGCACGGTCGTGAAGCTGCTCGACGGCGAGGGCCGCGAGGTCCCGCACGGCGCCGGCGGGCGGATCTTCGTCGGCAACGAGATGGCGTTCGAGGGGTATACGGGCGGCGGCGGCAAGGAGGTGCTCGGCGGGCTGATGAGCACCGGCGACGTCGGCCACTTCGACGAGGCCGGGCGCCTGTTCGTCGATGGTCGCGACGATGAGATGATCGTCTCCGGCGGGGAGAACGTCTTCCCGCGGGAGGTCGAGGATCTGCTCGCCGACCATCAGGAGGTGGAGGAGGCCGCCGTGATCGGCGTCGAGGACAGTGAGTTCGGCCAGCGGCTGCGGGCGTTCGTGGTGCCGCGCAACGGATCGCGGCTGACCGCCGAGGCGCTGCAGGAGTATGTGAAGAGCAACCTCGCCCGCTACAAGGTGCCGCGAGAGGTCGTCTTCCTGGATCAGCTGCCGCGCAACGCGACCGGCAAGGTGCTCAAGCGCGAGCTGTCCGCGCGCGACTGATCCTGACGTCGGCGGGCGATCCCGCCGCGGGCGGGTGACCCTGCCGCGGGCGGGTGATCCTGCCGCGCCCCGGGGTGGGCCGCCGCCGCGGCGTCGCTAGCCTGAAGCGGTGAGCACGCTCGCCGACACCTTCGATCTCGCCGAGATGCGGCTGCGCCCCGGCGAGGGTCGCCGTCTGGGGTTGAGCGTGCCGCTCGCGGAGATCACGCTCGGCGCGGAGTCCTACCGACCGCAGCCAAGCCCGGTGGAGGTGCGACTGGAAGTCTCCAGGATGGCCGGCCCGGGCTACGCGATGTCCCTCGCGTTCGCGGTGGGCCTGAGCGGCCCGTGCATGCGCTGCCTCGGGCCGGCGAGCCCGCAGATCGAGGTGCGGGCGCGCGAGGTGGACGTGCCCGGCTCCGGGGAGGATCTCGACAGCCCCTACGTGCAGAGCGACACGCTCGAGCTCGCCGCCTGGGCCAATGACGCGCTCGTGCTCGCCGTGCCGGTCGCGGTGCTCTGCCGCGAGGAGTGCAGGGGGCTCTGCCCGGTCTGCGCGGCAGATCTGAACGTCGCCGGGGAGGGGCACTCCCACGAGCGCGAGCCCGATCCGCGGTGGGCGAGGCTCAGCGAGCTGGAGCTGGAATAGGCGCGCGCCGCGCGCCCGCCGGCCCGACTTGCGCTAGCCTTCTGCGACCGATGGCCGTCCCCAAGAAAAAGCAGGCTCACGCTCGCACCGCGCAGCGACGGGCCCAGCACAAGATCGCCGCGCCCGCCGTCAACGAGTGCCCGCGCTGCCACAGCCCGCGGATGCCGCACCGGGTCTGCGCGGTGTGCGGCACCTACGCCGGCCGTGAGGTCATGGCCGCCGCAGCGGGACACGGCCACGACCACGATCACGGCTAGCGCGTTGAGCGATCGGTCGGTCCGCGGCATGGATCGAGCCGGAGGCGGCATGGTGGTCGCGGTCGATGCCAATGGCGCCGACCTGGGTCCGGCCGAGGTCGCCGCAGGCGCGGCGCTCGCCGCCGAGCGGGGTGCGCGGGTGCTGCTGTTCGGCCCCGCCGAGCAGCTCGGGCAGCTGCCGGAAGGCGTGGAGGTGGTGGATGCGCCCGTCTCGATCGCCAAGAGCGCCGACCCGGTCCGGGCGGTGCGGGCGAGCCCGGAGTCCTCGATCGTGCAGGCTGCCGCCGCGGTGGCCGCCGGGCGCGCCGATGCGCTGGTGTGCGCCGGCGGCACAGGCGCGGCTCTGGCCGCCGGCCTGTTCGAGATCAAGCGTGCGCGCGGCATCCACCGTCCGGCGCTGGCTCTGCCGCTGCCGCTGCCCGCGGGGACCGTGACGCTGCTCGACGTCGGCGCGAGCGTCGAGGCGCGCCGCGAGCATCTCGTGCAGTTCGCGTTCATGGGCGCCGCCCTGGCGCAGACCGTGCTCGGCGTCGCCCGCCCGCGCGTGGCCCTGCTCTCCAACGGCCAGGAGCGTGAGCGCGGCACGCCGCTGGTGGTGGAGGCCCACGAGGATCTCGCGCGGCGTGCCGCCGGCGCGGCTCCGTTCGAGTTCGTCGGCAATGTGGAGGGCATGGAGCTCCTCGCCGGCGCCGCCGACGTGGTGGTTACGGACGGGTTCACCGGGAATGTCGCGCTGAAGCTGATCGAGGGGGTTGCGCAGAGCATGATGGGCGCGGTCAGGAGGACCGCCACCGCCTCCTTGCGCGGCAAGCTCGGAGGCGCCCTGCTGTTGCCGTCGCTGCGCGCCTTCCGAGAGCAGATCGACCCGGAGACCCAGGGCGGCGCCTACCTGCTCGGGCTGCGCAGCCTCGGGGTGATCCCGCACGGGCGCTTCAGCAGGGAGGGCTTCGCTCGCGCGATCCTGCGCGCCGGGACGGGCGCTCGCGAGCGGATCGTGGATCGGACCCATGCGGCGCTGGAGGATGCCGGCGCGCTGCGGGCGCGCCCGGCCGCGCCGGCGGGAGGCGCCTCTGAGGATGAGGGTGGCGCGCGAGCTCCCGAGCGGAAGCCCCCGTCCACGTCCGTGCAGGACGCTAGCCTGCCAGCGCAATGAGCAGAGAGCAGGTGCTGGAGCTGATCAGGGAGCATCTCGCCGACGAGCTGGAGCTCGACGCGGCGCGGATCGAGGAGCGGACGCGCTTCAAGGACGACCTGCAGGCGGACTCGCTCGACCTGTATACGCTCGTTCAGGAGCTGGAGGACACGTATGGGATCCACATCTCCGAGCAACAGGCGGCCGAGATACTCACCGTCGGGCAGGCCGTGGACTTCGTGCTCGCCCATGCGGGATAGCGCGTCCGGCGCCATCTCCGAGCGCTCGCCGCTCGCCGGCGGCTCGGGCGCGAGCGCGCGGACGGGGCTGTTGGAGGCGCTTCTGGCCGAGCTGCCCGACGAGCTGGCCCGGCAGGTGTTCACGCATGCCTCCTGGAGCGAGCGCCGCGGCGCCTCCTACACGCGCCTGGCGTTCCTGGGCGACAGCGTGCTGGCACTCGCGGTCACCACCCATCTCTATCCGCGCCTGGAGGCCGACCGCTTCGGAGCCGGCCGGCTCACGAAGATCAGGGCGCAGGCGGTCTCCGGGCACTCCTGCCGGGCGGTGGCTGAGCGGCTGCGCCTCGCGCAGCGCCTGCAGGCGGCGGCGCCGGCGCAGGTGAGCACGGGCGCGGCGGAGGCGCTGCGGACCGAGCGGGTGCTGGCATCGGTGATCGAGGCGGTGATCGGCGCCTGCTATCTGCATGCCGGCTACCGCCGCACCGCTGAGGCGGTGGTGGAGGCGTTCGCGCCGGAGATCGACGAGGCGCTGGAGCATCCGGTCGACTTCAAGTCGGCTCTGCAGGAGACGCTCGCCCAGCGCGGAGAGGCCGTCCGCTACGAGGTCACCTCCGAGAGCGGCCCGCCTCACGATCGCACGTTCGCGGTGGCCGCGATCGTCGACGGCGAGACGATCGGAGCCGGCGATGGGCGCAGCAAGAAGAGGGCGGAGCAGCATGCGGCCCGTCAGGCGCTGGAGCGCCTCCAGGAGCGCTGATGCACCTGCGCGCGCTCACCATGAAGGGCTTCAAGTCCTTCCCCGAGAGCACCCGCCTGGACTTCGGGCCGGGCGTGAGCGTGGTGGTCGGGCCGAACGGCTCGGGCAAGTCGAACGTGACCGATGCGGTGTTATGGGCGATGGGCGAGCAGTCGCCGCTGGCGGTCAGGGGCCAGGCGATGCAGGACGTGATCTTCGGCGGCGGGCGGGGGGTGGCCCCGCGCAGCGCCGCGGAGGTGGAGATCGTGCTGGACAACTCCGACGGCCGGGTCGATCTGCCGCTCTCGGAGATCTCGATCGTGCGGCGCCTCGATCGCTCCGGCGAGGGTGAGTACAGGCTGAACGGCGCCCGCTGCCGCCTCGCCGACGTGTTGGAGGTGCTCTCCGATACGGGACTCGGCAAGGAGAGCCATTCGGTCATATCGCAGGGCCGCGTGGAGGCGATCGTGATGAGCAAGCCGCGCGAGCGGAGAATGCTGATCGAGGAGGCCGCCGGACTCGGCAAGCACCGTCGTCGTCGCCGCCGCGCGCAGCTGAAGCTGGCTCGCACCGAGGAGAACCTGGCCAGGGCGCTGGAGCGCGAGCAGGAGGCGCGCGGGCGCCTGCGGCCGC
>DAHVAB010000194.1 GCA_027314825.1 Solirubrobacterales bacterium | reverse complement strand
ACTCGTTGGTGAAGGGCGGCAGGCCCGTCTTGTCCGGGTTGCTCTTCAACAGGCCTTTGGAGAACATCCACTGGCCGAAGGATGCCCAGGCGGAGGGCGCCTGCCAGCCGTATGGCTTGTTGGGTTGAGCCGGCTGCGCAGCCGGCAGCGTCGCCTCGATCGACGCCAGCTGGAGCTTTTCTTCGAGCGTGGGGTTGGCCTGCTCGATCATCCTCGCGGCGTGCGCGGGGTGTGCGCGCACGTAGCTCTCACCCCTGCTCAGCGCCTGCATGAAGCTGCGCAGCTCGCGCCCGCTGTGGCGTGCCTCGCCTTCGCGGACGGCGATGACCAGCTCGTCGTAGCTTGGCACGCCCGCCTCGTTTATCGGGATGACCAGCGGGCGCTTGTGCATTTCACGCAGCTGGATCGCCTCGTAGTTCCAGAAGCCGCCGAGCGTAGCTGCGACCTTTCCGGAGAGCATCGCCTGCACGAGGTTGAAGCCGACGTTCACTTCTGTCACCTTGGCGGGTGAGACGCCGGCGTGGGTGAGCGCCGTGTGAAGCTCGGTCGCCTGGTAGGGGATCCCGGCTGTGCCGACGCGCCTTCCAGCCAGGTCTGAGACGGAGTGCACATGCGCGCCGGGCAAGGCGATGATCGAGGTGAGCGGACGTTGGACGAGCGCCGCCACCGAGACGACTTTCAGCCCCTGGTCGCGGGCGATCAGCACTTCCGGCTCATAGGAGATCGCCGCGTCGACCTTGCCGGCGGCGAGCAGCGTCAGCGGTTCGGCCGTTTCGGCCGGCACGACCGGGCGGACTTCGAGGCCGACGGTCCGGAAGTAGCCGCGGTCTATCGCGGCGTACAGCGGCGCATGGTCGGCGTTCGGGAACCAGTCGAGCATCACGGTGAACGGCTGCACAGTGCTCGCGCTCGTCACGTCCTGCTTCTCGCCGCACGCGGCGACTCCGATGGCGCAGAGGACGGCCAGCAGTGGCGCTGCCGCTCTGCGAACGGCTCTCGGCATCTCTCTCAACGGGTCTCTCCTCAGGTCGGTCGCGCCCAGGCCGCGAAGCGGCGCTCGGCGAGGGACAGGGCATGGAAGCAGATGATCGCGAGCGCGAACAGCACGACGGTGGCGGCGAGTGCGCTGCTCACCTGCGAGGACTGCATCGCGGTGGTCGCCTCGCGCCCGAGCCCCGCGTAGGCGCCGACGGTGGGGGTGGCGACCTCGGCGATGAACGCTGCGATCCACGCCACCACCAGCGCGATCCGTGCACCGGAGATGACGGCCGGCAGGGCGGCTGGCAGCTCGGCGAAGCGGAAGGCCTGCCAGCGCGAGGCGTCCAGGGTGCTGAGCAGCTTCAGGTGTTCGCGGTCGACGGCCGAGAGGCCGTCCACTGTGGTTACGGCGACGGGGAAGAAGCAGATCAGCCCGATCACGAGCAGCTTCGGGCCGATGCCGAAGCCGAGCCAGAAGGCGAGCATCGGCGCGATCACCACGAACGGCAGCGCCTGCGAGCCGACGGCCAGCGGGTAGACGGCGCGGCGGACCGCGGTGGAGAGGTGGATTGCGATCGCCAGGGCGAAGCCGGCTGTCACTGCGAAGGCCAGGCCGAGGACCACTTCCTTGATCGTGATGAGCGTGTTCTGCAGGAGCAGCTCCCGGTCGGTCCACGCCGCGCTTGCCACCGCGTGCGGAGCTGGCAGCAGGTATGGCGAGATCCCGCCGAGATCCACGTACAGCTCCCATGCGCCCAGCAGCGCGAGCAGCAGTGCCGCAGCCGGCAGTGCCTCCGCGAGTCGCCTGCTCGCGCTCACGGGAGCTCCACCCTGAGGGCGCCGAGCGCGCGCTCGCGCAGCGCCACGACCTGCTCGTCGGTGCGCGATCGAGGGCGGGGGAGGGGGACCTGGAGATCTGCGACCACGCGTCCGGGGCGCGGGCTGAGCACCGCGATCCGGTCGGCGAGGAGCACCGCCTCCTCGACGTCGTGGGTGACGAGGATCACCGTGCGGGGCTGTGCTGACAGCGCGTCGGAGAGCCACCTCTGCATCTGCATCCTGGTGATTGCGTCGAGCGCCCCGAACGGCTCGTCGAGGCAGATGACCGGCTTGCCGGAGAGCAGTGTGCGCAGGAAGGCGACCCGCTGGCGCATTCCGCCGGAGAGCTCCGCGGGCCGCGCGCGCTCGAAGCCGGACAGGCCCAGCTCGGCGAAGAGTGGCGCGGCGCGCTCGCGGGCGTCACGGCGAGGGAGGCCTGCGATCCGCAGCGGCAGCGCGGCGTTGTCGATCGCGGCGAGCCAGGGGAGCAGGAGGTCGCGCTGGGGCATGAGCGCGGCCGGCGCCGCGTCGATGTGGCCGCAGTCGGGAGCCTGGAGCCCGCAGATCAGCTCCAGGAGCGTGGTCTTGCCGCAGCCGCTCGCGCCGACGACGGCCAGCACGCTGCCGGCCTGCGCGGTCAGCGAGACGCCGCGCAGCGCGTGTAGCGGGGTGCCCGCGCGATCCCGGAAGGAGCGGCTCACATTGGTGAGGGTGACGGCGGCTTCGCCGCCGTGCGCGGGGAAGCGTACGTCTTGCCCGGGGCGGGCGGCGTGCCTCTGTTTGATCGCTTCGCCGGTGGTGAGGGGCTGGTTGTCTGCGTCGCCGGTCGTGTGCGCCTGGCTGCCCGTGTTGCCCGTCGTGTGCGCCTCTCCGCTCGCGGGCGCCTCCGCTGGCGGTCGGCGCTCGAGATGCTGCGCTCTGCTTGACACCTTCGCTCCCTTCGCGGGCATTACCCCACAGGTTCAAAGGGTCGGTGCCGGGCGAGCATCGCTCAAGGGCACCATCTCAGCCGGCCTTCCCGCCAGCCCCCCTGTTCTCCGCGTGATGCTATCGCGCCTGCTCGCCCTCTCGCGTCAACGCCTTGACGAACTCCTCCAGCTGCGGCGTGGTCCAGCACTCGAACGCGGTGCAGTAGCGCTCGTAGGCGCCGATCACCGAGTCGCCGTAGTTCCAGTAGAGCCGCGGCTCCGGATTCAGCCAGAAGGCCCGCCCCGCCTTGGAGGCGATCTGGCCGAACAGCTCGGCCTTCGGGTCGCGTCCGTTGGTGCGCGCGTCGCCCAGCACGATCAGGGTCGCACGCGGGTGCATCTCCTCGCCGATCAGCTCGTAGAGCTCCTGCCAGACCCGTCCGTAGTCCGTGTAGCCGGATATGTCGGCGACGCCGGCATCGTTTGCGATCCGCTCGTTGATCGCCCTGAAGTCGCGCTCCTTCTCGAAGGCGTCGCTGACCTCGGAGATCCGCTCGATGAACACGAAGGAGCGCATCTTGCGGAAGGTGTCGTGGAGGGCGTGCAGCACGGAGAGGAAGAAGACCGAGGCGGAGGTGACGGACGTGGAGACATCGCAGAGCACGTAGATCTCGGGGCGCCGCGGGCGGCGAGGGCGGTACTTGAGCACGATCGGCACGCCGCCTGTCTGCAGCGACTCCCGCATCGTCCTGCGCACGTCGAGACGGGCGTGGCGGCGATGCCCGCGTGCCTGCATGCCCTGGGTGGCCAGGCGGCGGCGCAGCTGTGCGACCACCCGGTGCACCGCTGCCAGGTCGGCGAGCGGCCCGGACGGCAGTGCCCGGTCGAGGTCGCCGAGGGGCCTGGCGGGGGGCAGCTGACCGGTGCGGCGCGCCTGGGCGCGCTCCAGCTCGGCGCGCAGCATCGCCTCGAACCGTCGCAGCGCCTCCCGCGGCACGCCGGCGTGTCGCGGGTCATCGGACGGCAGCTGCGGTTGCGGGTCGCTGCGCAGGCTCAGCGATCTTCTGATCCTCTGCACGTCGACGCCGATCACCCCGGAGCCCTGCGAGTCGCGGCCGAACGCGGCGATCGCGAGCCGGGCCAGGTCGCGCATCGAGCCCTCCGCACCGTCGGCGAGAGCCTTGGCTATCTGCATGCGCAGCGCTTCGACGTCGGCGTCGGTGAGCTCGCGCAGCGCACTCGGGTGGGACTCATCGTCGCCGAGGCGCTGTTGCGTCTCCGGTGCGATAGCCGTGGCCTCGACGGCCCGGAACATGAAGCGATCGAAGACCATCTCGAAGATGCGTCTGTCCTCGGGACTCTTGGCGAGCGTGGCCGCCAGCGCCTCGCGGAACTCGGCCTCCGCGGTCCAGGGGATCTCGTGCAGCGCCGCGAAGGCGTCGAGCAGCTCGGAGGTTCCGACCGCGACGCCCTCTGCGCGGAGCTGCTCGCCGAGCGCCAGAATCTGTGCGGGCAGCCCGCGGGGGCGCTGCTCAGGTGCGTCCCGCATCGAGGCGCGCCGGGTCGTCGTGCTCGCGCGAGCCGAGGCTCAGTCCGACCCGCTCGGCGACGATGTCCATGTCGGTGCGGTGCTTGACGATCACCGACATCGTCTCCCTGAAGATGTCCTGGTCGATCTCCTCGGCGCCGAGCAGCAGCAGCGCCCTGGCCCAGTCGATCGACTCCGCGATCGATGGCGGCTTCTTCAGATCCAAGGCTCTGACCATCCCGATCACCTCGATCAGGCGGCGGGCGACGGTCTCGGAGAGCTCCGGGGCGTGCAGCCTCACGATTGCGAGCTCCTGCTCGGCGGGCGGGTAGTCGAGCCACAGGTAGAGGCAGCGGCGCTTGAGCGCCTCGGTCAGCTCCCGGGAGTTGTTGGAGGTGAGCAGCACCACGGGGCGGGTGCGCGCCTGCACGCGGCCCAGCTCCGGGATGGAGATCTGGAAGTCGGAGAGGAGCTCCAGCAGCATCGCCTCGAACTCCTGGTCGGTCTTGTCGATCTCGTCGATGAGGAGCACGACCGGCTCGGGTGATGTGATCGCGCTCATCAGCGGCCGGCTCAGCAGGAACTCCTCGCCGAAGATGTCCTCCTGCAGGCTCTCCCACCCGGCGTCGCCATCCTGGGCCTGTATGCGCAACAGCTGCTTGCGGTAGTTCCACTCATAGAGCGCCTTCGCCTCGTCGAGGCCCTCGTAGCACTGCAGCCGCACGAGCCGCCTGCCCAGCAGCTCGGCCAGGGCCTTGGCCAGCTCGGTCTTGCCGACCCCGGCCGGGCCCTCGACCAGCACCGGCTTGGCGAGGCGGATCGCCAGGTATGAGACCAGCGAGGTCGCCGCGTTGGGCAGGTAGCGCGCCGCGCGCAGGCCGTCCTGCACCTCGGCGACTGATGTTGGATTCCTCGACTCGGGCACCTGCCGGCATCATAGGCGCGCGCGGTGATCCGGCGGGAGTCGGGCGGGCTCGCCGGCAACGAGCCAAGCGGGCGGGGCGACGGCGATCGGGCGCCGGCCTGTGGGCTTGCCGGTGGCGGGCGGGGCGGTGGCGATCGTGTGCCGGCCTGT
>DAHVAB010000193.1 GCA_027314825.1 Solirubrobacterales bacterium | reverse complement strand
TCACGCTCGCGGCGTCGCCTTCCATCACTTCGTTGAGCCGTACGGTCAGCGCGTCGGCGCCTTCGATCCGTTCGCCGAACGGGTTGTAGAGCCCGAGCACGATGATCTGGGCGTGAGGGGCGGCTGCGCGCAGCCTGCCGAGGATGTACCCGAGGTTGGTCCCGATGTGCGCGAACAGCGACGGCGCTTCGCGGGCGATGCATTCCGCGTGCAGTTCGCAGGTCTTCTCGATCACGGCGAGCGCGTCGTTGGCGCCGATGTCGATCGTGATCGGGTTGACCTGGCCCGGGTGCGCGGCGAGATAGGCGAGCGCATCGGAGAGCTGGGAGCTGGTCGGCCCGCCGGCGTAGGGGTGGTGGAGCGGGAAGTGCTCCTGGTATTCGCAGGGCCCTTCGATCATCGAGGTGGTCGTCTCCCCCGGGCAGCCATCGTTGACGATCTGCAGATTCGGTTTGAACAGCCGCAGCGCGGCGCCGAAATCGTTGACGTAGCCGGTTTCGAACGCGGCCGGATTCTCTTCGGGCAGGTTCGCTTCGAAGCGCGCCTGCGAGTAGCCGAAGGCGAGCGAGTCGCCGAGCGCGAGATAGGTGTGCTGCACATGCGCCTCGACGTGCCCCCGATGGCCCTCCAGGCCCCACGCGCCCCGCGCGGCGGCGCGCGGCGGCGCCAGCAGCACGCAGACGAGCAGGAGAAGTGCTGCCGAGACCGCTGCGGCGAGGATCCAGCGACCCCGGTGCGAGCCGCTCCTCATCAGATACATGCCTGCTCCCATCCTCCCGTCCGCTCCGCGGACATTGACATGAGCGATGCGTCCCCCGACCGTCAACCAATGGACGGATCGCGTGGGCAGTGTCTCCCCGATGGCAACGCCAATCAAACGGCCGAGATGCGGCCCGCTGCTCCAACCGCGCGCAGCGCTCGCCGGCGCGAGAAGCCGATCCTCGATCACACGAGCCCGGTCATCAGCCGCATCGGAGCGTTGATGCCGCCCGGGCGTCAGAATTGCGCGCAGTGCCGGACGCCGAGCTGATCATCTTCGACTGCGACGGGGTGCTCGTCGACAGCGAGGGCATCTCCAGCCGCATCCTTGCGCAGACGCTGAGCGCCGCCGGCCTGCCCACCTCCGCGCAGCAGGCCCGCGAGCGCTACCAGGGCATGATGCTCGACGAGGTGGGCGCCGCCGCGCTGGCGCAGCACGGACGGCCCCTGCCGGCGGACTGGATCGATACGTTCGAGCGGGCGCGGGGCGCGGCCTTCGCGGCGGAGCTGGCACCCGTGCCGGGAGCCGCGGAGGCGGTGCGAACCCTCACATCCGCCGGCCTGCTCGCGTGCGTGGCCTCCCAAGGCAAGCTGCAGAAGACGAGGCTATCGCTGGAGCTCACGGGCCTGGCCCCCCTTTTCGACCCGGAGAGCCTCTTCTCCGCCTATCAGGTCCCACGCGGCAAGCCGGCGCCGGACCTCTTCCTACATGCCGCGGCGAGCATGGGCGCAGCGCCGTCGCGGTGCGTCGTCGTCGAGGACAGTCCCTCCGGGGTGCGGGCCGCCGTCGCGGCCGGGATGCCCGTGCTCGGCTACGCCGCGGAGACCGAGGCGTCGGCGCTCACGCAGGCCGGAGCGAAGATCCTCCACTCGCTCTCAGAGCTTCCGAGCGTGCTCGGCCTCACCCCGAGCGGAGCTCGAGCCTGAGCCTGCCGGCTCAGCCACTCGCATCCAGCAGCGCCAGCAGCGCTTCCGGGTCGCGCTCGACCAGCAGGATCTCGCGCAGCCCCTCACCCACGAACCCTTCGGCGCCCGCCCGATCGATCTGCGCGAGCAGATGATCCCAGTAGCCGTTCACATTCAGCAGCCCGCATCGCTTGCGATGGATCCGCAGCTGGCTCCATGTGAGAGCCTCGAAGAGCTCATCGAGCGTTCCAAGCCCGCCGGGCAGCGCGATGAACGCGTCAGATAGGTCGCTCATGCACGCCTTGCGCTCGTGCATCGAGCCGACGACCCTCATCTCGGTCACTCGCCGGTGCGCGAGCTCCCGGGCCATCAGCGCCTCCGGGATCACGCCGATCACCTCGCCGCCGCGATCCAGCACCGCGTCCGCGATCACCCCCATCAGGCCGACCGCCCCGCCCCCGTAGACAAGCGTGATCCCTCTCGCGGCGAGCAGCGCTCCCAGCCGGATCGCAGCCTCGCGGTGGGCCGGATCGGCGCCGGTTCTCGCTCCCGCGTAGACACATAGACGGCGGATCGGGCTCACGGGCGCCTAGCGTCGTGCGCGCCCTCAGGCATAGTGATAGCGGGCTTGCAGCACGATCACGTCGTCCCCGTCGATCTGGTAGACGAGTCGATGCTCATCGTCTATCCGACGCGAGAAGCATCCAGCTAGCGCGTGGCGCAGGGGCTCCGGCTTCCCGATCCCAGAGAACGGATCTCGCAGCGCGTCGTCGATCAGTCGGTTCACGCGCTTGAGCGTCGCCCGGTCGGTACGCTGCCAGTAGGTGTAGTCGTCCCACCCGTGCGGGGTGGATACGAGCCTCACCGCGTCAGCGTGTGCTCGTCCCGCTGCCCGGAGGCGGACTGCTGGAGCGCCTCAAGCAGACGACGCGCATTCGCCGGCGCGCGAAGCAGGTGCGCCGTCTCCTGCAACTGCTCGTAGTCGGCCAGGGACATGAGCACGGCGTGCCCGCGGCGAGACGTGATCTCGATGGGCGCCCGGTCGTCGTTGACCTGCTCGATCAGCGGGAACAGGTTGCGTCGAGCCTCCGAAGCCGTCACAGACATAGTACGAGATATGGTACCAGGCTGCGGCAGGGAGGGCACGAAATTCGCGGAATCTCGCGGCTGGCGCCGAAACGGACGCTCGCCGGGGCATTCTTAGAACGTCAGATCGAGCCGAGGAAGTGGAGACGGTTGGTTGCCCTGGTGCGAAACGGCCTGCAACCAAGCCATGCTCATCTGCTGCTGCTCCCCTCCTGCGACCCAAGCCGAACTGCCGCGCTCCGCGCTATGGCTGCTCGCGCAGCTCCTCGCGGCTCAATCCGGCGTCCCTGAGGATCCCGCTCAGCGTCCCGCGCTTGAGCTCGCGATGCAGCGGCACCACCAGCGAGACGGCGCGATCCGGGTGCCTGAGACGAACGTGACTTCCGCGCTGGCGGACGGCTTCCCAGCCGAGCTTGCCGAGGATGTCGATCAGCTGCGCGCCGGAGAGGACCGGCAGACGCTCGCTCACGCGGGAACGGCGAGCCTGCGCCGGAGCACCGGAGAGCCGACCGGCCGACCTTCTTCGCGCAGACCCTCGACGTAGAGCGCAAGCGCCTCGCGGGCGTTCTCGGTCGCCTCGTCGATGTCCTGCCCCTGCGTGTGCAGCCCCGGAAGGTCAGGAGCGTACACGTGGTATCCGCCCTCATCCTGGGGCTCGAACACGAACTCGAACTCGATGTCGTGCCGCTCGGGCATGGACTCAGGATACCGCCGCGCGGCGTTGCAGACCCGGCGTTGAGTGGAGACGGCGGGAATTGAACCCGCGTCCGCGATCGCGTGAGGGTGGCTTCTACGAGCGTAGCCGGCTCTCTGATCTCATCCCCCGCTCGCCTAGCCGGCCGGGTTGCGGGGGACCAGCTCCCTTGGATTTCCCCGGTCCGGCGGGAGCGGACCTCGCCGGGTGAGCCTGCTTTCTGATCCCGGCGATCCCCACCGCAGGCGAGCGGGGGCCGAGACCTCACACCTGGTTTCTAATCAGGCAGCGAGGGCGTACTCGTGAGAGTCCGCACTTATGGTTTTCCAGGTGATTTACGAGGCCGCCTGGAACCTCGGCTCGCGACCACACCCACGAAGCCGACCGCGTCGAAGCCTGTCGTCCCCGTGTATGTGTCCCACCCATTCTAGCCGGGCCGAGCGCCATCAGGCGGGGCCGAGTGCCATCAGGCCGGGCTGAGCGCCATCAGGCGGGGCCGAGCGCGATCAGACGGGGCCGAGCGCCGTCAGGCGAGGCCGAGCGCCGGCAGGCGAGGCCGAGCGCCGTCAGGCGAGGCCGCGATCGCGGGCAGGCCGGGGGCGGCCCGCTACCGCCGCGCCTCGCGCAGCGCGCGCTCCATGTCGCGCTTGGATTCGCGCTCCTTGATGCTCTGACGCTTGTCATACACATCCTTGCCCCGCGCCAGCGCGATCTCCACCTTCGCACGCCCCGACGGCGAGAAGTAGATCCTCGTCGGCACGAGCGTCAGGCCCCGCTCGGCGGCCCGGCCGGCGAGGCGGTCGAGCTCGCCCCGGTGCAGCAGCAGCTTGCGGTCGCGGTCGGGGTCGTGATTCTCCCGCGCCGCCGGCCCATAGGGCGGGATGTGCACGCTCTGCAGCCACAGCTCGCCGTCGCGGACCGACGCATAGGAGTCCTTCAGCTGCGCGCCCGACTCGCGCAACGCCTTCACCTCGGTGCCCTGCAGCACGATCCCGCACTCCAGGCGCTCCAACATCTCATACCTGTAGAACGCGTTGCGGTTCGACGCCACATCGCCCGCGCCGATCTTCCGCTTGCCGGACTTGCGCTTGACCATCGCCGCCAGCCTAGCCGGCCTCGGCCAAGTCGACGCGGCCGCGAAGCGCATCCACCCGCGCCACCCTCACGGTGCGAGCCTGGCCCAGGCGAATGCTCGCACCGGTGCGCTCACCTTCGAGGATCGTCCCCAGGGCATTCAGCTCCCACCACTCCCGCTGGCCCTCCCCGACCCGCATCCTCCTCACCGGAAGCATTCCCTCATACGGTGGTGGCATCGCGAGCCCCCCGCCGCCCGTGCCGGGCCACGGCTCGCCGAAGGCGATGAACGCGCCGGCCGATATCAGCCCGCTCACCTCACCCTCAAAGACCCGATCGAAGCCCTCCTCGAACAGCTTCGCCTGCAGCGCGAAGCAGCGCGCCACATCGTCGGCGTCCCGCTCGATCGTCATCGCCTCGCGCTCCCTCTCAGAGCTCCACTCCCCCAGCTGCGCGAGCTCGGCCGCCCGCGGGGCCGCCTGCGAGCCGTCCAGCACCGAGAGCAGCGCGCGATGGCAGACCACGTCCGGATAGCGCCTGATCGGCGAGGTGAAATGGCAATAGCAGGACGAGCCGAGGCCGGCGTGGCCGATGTTCCTCGGCGAGTACACCGCCTGCTGCAGCGAGCGCAGGACGAGCCCGGTGAGCGCCAGCCTGCCGCCCGTCGCAGGGATCGCGCGATCCCCCGCGCGGGCGCGGGCTTCCGCCGAGCGCAGGTGAGCGGCCACGCCGCGGGAGATCTCACCGGTGAGCTCGGCCGCCTGCGAGGGCGAGAGCCGCTCCGGCACGGGCGGAG
>DAHVAB010000192.1 GCA_027314825.1 Solirubrobacterales bacterium | reverse complement strand
AGCGGCACACGTTGCACCTGCTGGAGGGCCGGGTGCAGGAGGGTCACCGCTACGAGTCTCGCCTGCAGCACCTGGCCGAGCACGATCCGCTCACCGGACTGCTCAACAGGCGCGCCTTCGCCCGCGCCGTGGAGGAGCATCTCGGCGGCGGCGAGAGGCCTGACGAGCAGTCCGGCGCATTGCTGCTGCTCGACATCGACCATTTCAAGGGGGTCAACGACACGCTCGGGCACGGCGCCGGCGACGAGGTGATCGTCCGCGTCGCGGATGCGCTGCGCAGACGACTGCGGGCGGAGGATGCGGTCGCCCGGCTCGGCGGAGACGAGTTCGCGATCCTGCTGCGCGGCGGCGGCATCCGGGAGGCCGAGCGGGTGGCCGGCTCGGTGCTGCAGACGGTCAAAGCCCAGCACGCTCCCCGCGGCGCCGGCGGCAGACAGCGGCCCATCACCGCGAGCATCGGACTGGTGGCGCTGGCCGGCCACGGTCCCGTCACCGCCGAGGCCGCGATGAGCGCCGCCGACCTGGCGATGTACGACGCCAAGGAGGCTGGGCGAGATCGCGTCGAGGCATATGGCGCTCTGCTGCCCGGCAAGGGCGGCTCCCGGCGCAAGGCCCGGATCGAGGCCCGCCTGGAGTGGGCCGAGCGGATCAGGGCCGCGCTCGACGAGGATGCGCTCGCGCTGCTTGCGCAGCCGGTCCTGCGGACGGCGAGCGGCGCGATCACCCAGCACGAGCTGCTGATCAGGATGCGCGACGGCGACGATGGGTCGCTGATCGCGCCGGGCAGCTTCCTGCCGGTCGCGGAGCGCTACGGGTTGATCCGGGAGATCGACCATTGGGTGATCAGCCGCGCGCTCGCCATGCTCGCCGAGCAGCGAGCCGCCGGACGGCGCCCGGTGGTGGAGATCAACCTCTCGGGGCACTCGCTGAGCGACGAGTCGCTGGCCGCCCACGTGGCCAGGGAGCTGCGGCTCGCCGCGATCGACCCCAGACAGCTGATCTTCGAGGTGACGGAGACCGCCGCGATCGCGAACATCGCCGCGGCGCGCCGCTGCGCGGACGAGCTGGGGGCGCTCGGCTGCCGCTTCGCGCTGGATGACTTCGGCGCCGGCTTCGGATCCTTCTACTACCTCAAGCACCTGCCCTTCGACTACATCAAGATCGACGGCGAGTTCGTCGCCGAATGCACCCGCAATGCGACCGATCGCCTGGTCGTGAGCGCGGTCGTCAGGCTGGCGCAGGGTCTCGGCAAGCGGACGGTCGCCGAGTTCGTCGGCGACTCCGAGACGCTCGCGATGGTGCGCTCGCTCGGCGTCGACTACGCGCAGGGGTTCCACATCGGCCGGCCGGCGCCGCTGGAGGACTGGCTGGCGTTCGCCGAGGGGCGCGCCGGGCGGCCCGATCGCGAGACGACGCCGCAGGGCGGCTGACCCGCAGCCCGGACCGTCGAAGCCCCCCCAGAAAGAGATCGGCCCGCCGGGGGCAGCGGGCCGATCGGGGGAGGGAATGAGGGAGGGATGCTCCTCCCGCACTGTTTTGCCCGATCCGGCGCAGGTCAAACATCGCTCGCCGCCGCCGGGCGCAACCGCTCGCCGCCACCCGGCTCAGCGCAGCCCGACCAGCACCGCCGGCGCCGTCCCGCCCTCGCGCACGAGATCCTTGCTCTCGTAGAGGTTTCGGTCCGCCCTGGCCAGGCAGTCGTCGATCTCCTCCCCCGGCCGCCACTGGCTCACCCCGACGGACCAGTTGACCGCCATGTCCGGCACCTGCAGGCGCGCCAGCGCCTCCCGCGCGCCGTGCGCGCTCGTGTCCGGCAGCAGCAGCACGAACTCGTCTCCGCCGTGGCGGGCGAGAATGTCGCCGCCGCGCAGCCGCGCCCTCCACTCCGCGCCGAGACGCTCCAGCAGCCGGTCGCCGGCGGCATGGCCGAGGCGATCGTTGACCTGCTTGAAGCCGTCGAGGTCGAGGACGACCACAGTCGGCGGCTCGCCGGAGCGGGCGGCGGTCGCTCGAGCCCGGCCGGCGGCGGCCAGGAAGCCGCTGCGGTTCAGGAGGCCGGTCAGCTGGTCGGTGTCGGCCTGGCGGCGCAGCGTCTCGTTGAGGCGGACCACTATCCACGCGAGCGTGCCGACGGTGCCCATCACCATCACCCACGGCACGACGATCCGCTGGTGATGGTCGCCGAGCACCAGCGCGACTCCGAAGGCGAGGCCGATCAGCAGGACCTCGGCGGCGACCGCCCTGCGCTTGAAGAAGTGCGCGCTGTAGACGGCTATCCACGGATAGGCGAACGCGGTGAGCAGCATGCCGCCGCGGTCGTGGGAGACGGCGACGAGCGCGCTCACCATCAGGGTGGTCGCCACGACGAGCGCCTGGAAGGCGCCCACCCGCAGGCGATCGCCCCACCACCACAGCCCGCCGGCCGTCAGGCCGGCCACGATCCCGATCGCGCCCGCGACGGCGATGGGCTCGCTGGAGCTGACCGGGGCGGCCACCGCGAGAGCGCATCGCAGCGAGCCGCACAGGAACAGCAGCGCCGCGGTCCACACGATGGCCGGGCGGGCACGGCTGGGGCGCAGGCTGGCGCGCAGGCGAGCACCGCTGCGCCACAGGCTGGCGCGCAGGCGAGCACGGCTGCCGCGCACGCCGCCGCCACGCCGGCTGGATGAGGGAAGCGGTCCAGACACCTGCTGGACTCTTCGGTCCGCGCGCTCCCCATCTTTAGCGGGGAAGGGCGTCTGCAACCGGCTAGCCTTCACGGCATGGACGTTCTCGGCGCGGACTTCCCGGACGGACCGGCGCACGCGGTCTTCGCGATGGGCTGCTTCTGGGGCGCGGAGCGCATCTTCTGGCAGGCGGGCGAGGGGGTTCGCGCCACCGCGGTCGGCTACTGCGGCGGGATCACGCCGAACCCCACCTATGAGCAGGTCTGCTCGGGCCGCACCGGCCACGCAGAGGCGGTGCTCGTCGCCTTCGAGCCGCGGGAGATCTCCTATGAGGATCTGCTCGCGCTCTTCTGGGAGGGCCACGACCCGACCCAGGGCATGCGTCAGGGAAATGACGTTGGCTCCCAGTATCGCTCAGCGATCTACTGGACGAGCGAGCCCCAGCTCGAGGCCGCGCTCGCCTCCCGGGAGGCCTACCAGGCTCGGCTCGCCGCCGCCGGATACGGCGAGATCACCACCGAGATCGAGCGGGCCGGGGCGGGCGGCGCGGGCCCGTTCTATATGGCCGAGCCCTACCACCAGCAGTACCTGCGCAAGAACCCGGGCGGCTACTGCGGCCTCGGCGGCACGGGCGTCGCGTGCCCGGTCGGCCTCGCACGCTGAGGGGACTTTGAACGGAGAGGCCCGCCGGGCGGCGGGCCTCTCAGCTCATGCGATCGATAACCGGTTGCCAGTATCTTGGCGGTCGGCCTCCTGCACCGCATTCTCCTCAGCGCATGGGACGGATCAGCTCGCCCCCTCCCCGTGAGCCGCCGCCACCGGCGCCTGCCAGCCCGCCGGGTGCGGACCGCCGAGGGTGGGAACGTCGGAGGGGTAGACCTCGTTGCCGTGGATGGCGTGATCGCCGATCTCCAGCTCCCGCTGGGAGAGGCGAAGCGGGACGAAGATTCCCACAAGCTTCAGCAGCAGGAAAGTGCCGACCGCGCTGAAGACGATCACGAACAGGCCGGCGAGAAGCTGCCACTCCAGCAGTTTCCAGTTGCCGAAGACGGCGCCGGTGACCGATGTGCCGGGCGTGCCGCCGATTCCCACATACTCGATTATGTGAGGGTCTGCTAGCAGCCCGACCATCAACCCGCCGAGCAGGCCGGCGATCCCGTGGGTGTAGATGACGCCCAGGGTGTCGTCGACTTTGCGGAACAGCGGCGCCCGGGAGAGGAACCGGATCGCCATCCAGACGGCGGTCGAGGCGACCACGCCGATGATCATCGCACCGTAGCCGTTGACGAATCCGGCGGCGGGGGTTATCGCCACGAGTCCCGTGATCATGCCGTTGACAGATCCGAGCAGTGACGGCTTTTCACGGAAGATGTAGTCCCAGGCGATCCACACGAGCATCGCGACCGCGGTGGCCAGGTTCGTGTTGAGAACGGCCGCGGAGGCGTTGGCGCCCGCGTAGTAGGAGTCACCGCCGTTGAAGCCGTTCCAGCCGAGCCAGAGAAGGCCCGCGCCGACCGCGACCATCAGCAGGTTGTTGGGAGCGTCGACCTCCCTGTCTCGCTGCAGCCGCGGCCCGATCACCGCCGCCGCGACGAACCCGGAGACGCCTGCCGCCAGGTGGATGACATAGCCGCCGGAGTAGTCGACCGCCCCGTGCGCGGCGAAGAAGCCGCCGCCCCAGATGAGGAACGCGTTGATCGTGTAGACGAAGGTGATCCAGAGGATCACGAACGGGATCCACGCCTTGAAGTTGATCCGCCCGAGCACCGAGCCGAGCATCAGGATCGGGGTGATCGCGGCGAAGACGAACTGGAAGTAGACGAGCGTCGAGGATGGGAAGTGGAACGCCGGTTCGGGCGGCAGTGACGGAATGTTCGCCTGCGCCTGCTCGCCGAGGTGGGTGAGCACGCTGCCGGGCTGTCCCCAGAATGTGGAGAAGAACCCGGTCCCTGAGCCGATCGGCGTGCCGAAGCCCATCTTGTATGCCCACAGCACCCAGGCGACGAGCACGAGCGCGAAGGCGACGAAGGTGAGCATCATGCTGTTGACAGACCAGCGCTTCTGCATGACTCCGCCGTAGAAGACCGCCAGTCCCGGGATGCTCATCATCCCGACCAGCGTCGCCGCCGTCAGCTGCCAGGCGTTGTCGCCGGGATTCAGCCACGACGGCCATGCCTGCAATGTCGCCAGTATCGACATACGCCTCCGTTTCAGTGGATGTGAAACGCGCGCCGCCGATGCTGCCGGCGACGCGCGGTGCTTCGCAGCTATGAAACAGGCGCGCGCGCAGCCCCGGTAGGGAGTGCTGGCCAACAGTTCAGGGACGCCTTTCGACATCTGGCCAGGCGCCGCCGATCGCGCTGGCGGCCGGTGTGTGGAGGGGGTGAGCCGGCGGAGCCGGCCGCGGGCCGCTGGATGGCGCTCAGGCGCCGTATGGGAGCCCGACGCGCGCGCACTCTGCGCGCAGGCGCCCGTGGGCGGCGGCGGCCCTGTTGTGCTGCGGGTCAGCGCACATCTGACGGGCCTGCGGGCCGCAGGCGTTGATCGTGGCGGCGCCGACGGTGCTGGGGAAGGTGACGCGGATGCAGCCGGCGGCGGGGCCGCTCGGGCCGAGCGCGGCGAAGAGGCCGAGACCGATCGCGGCCAGCAGCAGGCAGGCTCCGGC